>JBEBJW010000075.1:0-12254 GCA_040079715.1 Myxococcota bacterium
TCGTCGGCGACGACGGAGACGCCGTCGAGCTGACGATCGAACCCGGGACGATCGTGTACGGGAACCCGTCGACCCGCGGCACCCTCGCGGTGTCGCGCGGGTCCCGGCTGATCGCCGACGGCACCGCCGCAGCGCCGATCGTGTTCACCTCCCCCCGCGCGCCCGGCGCCCGCCGCGCCGGCGACTGGGGCGGCGTCGCGATCGACGGCTACGCGCCGGTCAACGGCTGCCCGGACGCGCCGTGCGTGTTCGACGGCGAAGGCGGGACCGGCCGGTACGGCGGCGACCGCGAGAACGACGACTCCGGGGTGCTCCGGTACGTCCGGATCGAGTTCGCCGGGGCCCTGTACAGCCCCGAGGACGAGCTGAACTCGCTCGCGCTCCAGGGCGTCGGGCGCGGCACGGTGATCGACCACCTCCAGCTCCACGTCGGCGCCGACGACGGGATCGAGTTCTTCGGCGGGACGGTCGACGTGCGCCACGTGCTGGTGACCGGCGCGAGCGACGACTCGTTCGACTGGACCAGCGGGTGGCGCGGACACGCGCAGTTCGTCGGGATCCTCCAGCACCCGGACTCCGGAGATCACGCCCTCGAGGCGGACAACAACGAGCTCGACTTCGAGGCCGAGCCGCGGAGCCTGCCGACCCTCGCGAACTTCACGATGGTCGGGCGGATCGGGAGCGGCACCGGCGCCTTGTTCCGGCGCGGCACCGGAGTCGCGCTGTCGAACTCGATCGTCGAGGGGTTCGGGGTCTGCGTGGACGTGGTGGACGACGCCACCTGGACCAACGGGTACGCCGGCGTCGTCCCGTCGGGCGAGCTGGTGGTCGCCGGCACCTGGCTCGACTGCGGGTCTGCGTTCTCCGAGAGCGCGTTCGGGACCCACTCGGTCCAGTCGTGGCTCGAGACCGACAACCCGGCGAACGTGTTCGGCCCGGCGGAGCTCGTCGACCCGTCGAACCTCGATCGGCCGGACCTGCGGCTGCTCCCGACCTCGGCGGCGCTGGACGCGGCGTTGCCCCCGCTCGACGACGCGATCGACGCGGTCGACTACGTCGGCGCGTTCGACGCCGTCACCGACTGGACCACCGGCTGGACCACCGCGGGGACGAACTGATGTGGCTGTTGCTCGCGACGATCGGCGTCGGGTTCGCGCAGACCCCCGGCGAGGAGGAGTCGAAGGCGCTGTACGAGCAGGGCCTGCGCTCGTACCAGCAGGGGGACTACGTCACCGCGATCCGGCTGTGGTACGAGGCGTACGAGCGGGCGCCGGTCCCGGCGATCCTCCACAACATCGCGAAGGCGCACGAGTCGGCGAACCAGCCCGACGAGGCGCTCGCGGCCTGGCGGGCGTACCGGGAGGTCGCGCCGCCGGCGGAGCAGGCGACGGCGGACGCCCGGATCGCCGCGCTGCAACTGGTCCTGGCGCTCCCGCCGGCCCCCGAGGCGCCGCGTCCGGCCCCGTCGGCGGTGTCGGCGGCGCCTGCGCCCGCGCCGGTGCCGATCGAACGGCCGCACCGGTCCCACCGCGGACTGGCGGTCGGGCTGCTCGCCACCGGCGCGACCGGGCTCGCCGCCACCGGGGCGGTGATCGCGGCGACGGCGGTGTCGAACGCGGGGGACGCGGCGCTCGACGGGTGCGTGCGGACGTCGACCGGCACCTTGTGCGACACCCCGGCGGCCGCGTCGCTGTCGCAGGGGCGACTGTGGTTCGGGCTCGGCGCGTCGCTGATCGGCGGCGGCGTCGCGCTCGGCGCAGGGACCGTGGTGGTGGCGATTGGAGGTCCGAGCGCCGGAGACATCGGCCGCGTCGCGTTCGGCGGCAGCTTCTAGGGAGGGGACGATGTGGTGGTCGATCATCGGGTGTGGGATCGTCGCCACCGATCGGTGCGAGACGGACGCGGACTGTGTCGCGGCGTTCGGGTGGGGTCACACCTGCGGCGACCGCGGCTCGTGCGACGTGCTCGAGCCGGGCGAGGGCTGCGCGTCCGCGTGGCCCGCCGACGTGTGGTCCGACCGGGACCGGTGGCGCGACGCCGTGGTGTTCGGCGCGATCATCGACTCGGGGCCGTTCGCGATCGAGCGGGACGCCGTCCGCCTCGCCGTGGATCAGGTCAACGATCTCGGCGGGATCGACGGGCTGCCGGTGGCGGTGATCGAGTGCGACCCGATCGACGCGACCGGCGCCGAGCGGGCCCCGGCGATCGCCGCGATGGCCGCTCGCCTGTCCGGGCCGACCGGGGCGCGGGCGATCGTCGGCCCGATCGCCAGCTCCGACGCCGGCACCGCCGCGGCCGCCGCCGTCGACGCGATCCTCGTGTCCCCGGGCGCGAGCGCGATCTCGCTCGCCGAGGGCGCCGGCGCGCCGGTGTGGCGCACCGTGCCGTCGGACGCCGATCTGGCCCAGGCGGTGGTCCGCGACCTGATCGACGAGGGGCTCGGCGCGACCGTGGTGGTCCACGCCCGCGACACCGGCCAGACCGAGCTCGCCGAGGCGCTCCACCAGTTCGCCGCCGACGCGGCCGGGGAGTACGCCGGGCTGTCGGCCGACCCGCTGGCGTTCGCGTCGGCGACCGAGCGCGACGCGCGGATCGTGGAGGCGGCGTACGCCGGCGCCGACGCGGTCGTGCTGCTGTCCGAGGACCCGAACGACTACGTGCAGATGCTGCTCGCCGCGTCGGCGATCCCCGAGTACGAGCAGCTGGTGGTCTTCGTGGGACCGGCGGCGTACCGACCGAGCCTGTTGACCGACGCCGCCGCCGCGTCGGCGCTGTTCCCGAACCTCCGCGGGGTCCGGTCGGCGACCCGGGAGGGTGCGGTCGCCGACGTGTTCCGCGCGTCGTTCGCCTCCGCCTACGACGGCGCGGACTCGGACCGGGGCCCGTACGCGGGCCAGGCGTACGACTCGGCCTGGTCGGTGTTCTCGGCGGTGCTGTGGAGCGGCATGCGGTACGGCGCGGTCACCACCGACGGCCTGACCGAGGGGCTCGGCGGGGTGTCGTTCGGGCTGCCGCTCGCCCTCGGGCCGTCGGGGTGGAGCGATCTGGCGGTCCAGTTCGGCAGCGCCCGGACGGTCGACCTCGACGGCGCGTCGAGCCCGCTCGACTTCGAGGCCGCGACCCGCGCGATCCGCGGCCCGGTCGCGATCTGGAACGTCGAGGACGGCCAGTTCGTCACGATCCGGGAGTACGCGTTCTGACTTGATGCGCCTGCGTCCCACCCCATCCGGCAATTGTCCCGCAGCCCGGGCCCACTCCCACGGCAAATTTCCTTGACTCGGTCATCGGTTCGAGGCCGATCAGCACCGCTGGAAATTTCCGTGTGAGCCTCCGGGCCCGGTCCGCTCAATTCGCCGCACGCCGATCGCGAGGTCGACGTCGCGTTCGAGATCGGTTTCGAGATCGACGTCGACGGGATGCGGTGCGGGTTGCTGGCTCGGTGGCGGACGACGGGACGCCACCCGGAGCTCCGCGCCGGCGGCTCGACCTGTGGATCCCCAGACCCAGCCTCGGGTCGAGCGCGCCCGACCGGCGTCGCGAGCTCGGTGCACGGCCCAGACGTCGATCCCGGATCCCGTGGGCCCCGAGGGAGAGGGGAACCGGTCGAATCGACGGATCGGCTGCGAGGCTGGTCGAACGCCGCGAAGCCGCTCCCGGATCCCGTGGGCCCGGAGCCAGGGGAGGCGCAGGACGGGTCTCACCGGTCCGGCGGGTCGTCGTCGAGGTCCTCGATCCGCGCGGCGTCGACCACCCGGCGCGCCAGATCGAACCCGAACCCCGCCCTCGCCATCCGGGCCATCTCCCGCCGCCGGGCGTCGAGGTCCGGGGCCGCGGGATCCCGGCGCCACGGGCCGACGCGGTGCTTGCGGGCCCAGGTGCGCGCGGCCTCCCACTCCGGATCGGCCCCGGACGCCGGGGTGGCCACGTCGAGCGCGTGGGTGATCGCCTCGTCCGACAGGTGCTTCGCCCGGAGCGCCGCCCGGACGGTCCGCGCGCTCGACCCGCGGCGACGCAGCGACCGCGCCTTGTCGGCCGCGTACAGCCCGTCGTTCACCAGGCCGGCGGCCTCGAGCCGCGCGATCTCGGCGTCGACCAGCCGCTCCCCCTCGGACCGCTCGGTCTCCGCCGACCGGATCACCCGCTGGATCAGCACCCGCCGCAGGTTGCCGGCGCTCGACCCGTACCGCTCGAGGTACCACGCCGTGACCCGCTGGAGGTACGCGGCCGTGATCACGTCCGGGACCTTCACCGCGCGTCGACGCCCTGGCGCTCCACCCGGAGGAAGTTCCAGTCGTTCGCGCCGTGGTTGTGGACGTGCAACGTCACGATCGCGCCGACCGGGGCCGCCGCTGCGACGGTGACCTGCTCGGTGTAGGCGGCGGGGTCGTGCGGGATCGGGATCGTGGCGTCGAACAGCGGATCGTCGCCGACGTACAGCGCGAAGTGGCCCTCGGCGGGTGGATCCGACACCAGGGTCGAGTGCCAGTACACGAGCTCGACCACGTCGCCGACCCGCAGATCCGCGAGGGACGGCTGCTGGAACCACCCGTAGGTGCAGGTGCCGGTGCGGACCTCGAAGCTGCCGCCCTCCATCAGCGAGCTGCCTTCGGGACAGTCGCCTTCCACCGGGCGGTGGTCCGGCAGCGGATCCGCCTCCACCGCCGCGTCACCCGCGCCCCACGCGGTCATGTCGACCAGCAACGCCGAGGTGCGCGGGCCGTCGGTCGAGCTGGCCCCGTCGTCGGCGCCGGTGCACCCGCCCCCGACGCCGCCGAGGGTGATCGCAGCGAGCGCGGCGAGCGGCCGACCGCGCCGGATCATGGCCGGTACCGGTTGGGCGCGAGGCCCTCGTTCGCGCCGCGCAGCACGATCGCGTGATCCTCGACCAGCGCCGACGGGAGGTTGGTCCAGGCCAGGATCTCGCACACCCCGGTCAGCGCGGTCTGCGCGGCGACCGGGTAGGTGGTCCAGCACGGGCGGCCGGGGTGGAGCTGGTTCGGACACGGGTCTCCGCTCGCGAGCTCGGCGGTGGCCCACACCTCGCCCGCGGTGGCGGCGAGGAACAGCAGCCGGACCGCGGTCCGCCCGAGCCGGCGCGATCGCACCGCCGGCAGCGCGTCGGTCGAGGCGGCCAGCGCCTTCAGGTCTCGGTACCGCAGCGGCGTGCCGGCCGCGTCGACGTACCGCGGGTGCTCGATCTCGGTGATCGGCGGCCGGAGCGGCGGTGGCGGGGTCGCGGTCGCGGGCTCGTCGGCGCCCGCGATCGCCCCGAGGAGCGTCAGGATCACCGGCGACGCCTCGCCCGCCCGATCGCGGCCACCGCGAGCGCGCCGAACGCGGCGAGGCCCGCCGGCTGCGGTCCGCCCAAGGGCACGGTGGTGCACGCAGCGGCGTGTCCGGCGGTGTCGAAGTCGTCGGTCAGCTGGTACTGGGCGTCGATCGTCAGCTCGGACGCCGCCGTGCCGCCCATCCCGCCGAGGGTGAGCCGGAACGTCCACTCCCCCTCGTCCGGCAGCTCCACCCGCGGATCCCACGTGTCGAGCGTCATCGCCGGGTCGCCGCCGGTACCGCCGCGGAACACGTCCCACCGCAGGTCGTTCACGCAGTGGACCGCCACGGTGGTCTTGTTGATCAGGTCGAACACCAGCCCGCCCTTGTTCTGGTACGTGAACGCGGGCTCGGGCTCGCCGCACACCGTGACCAGACCGTACCGGGTGACCGTGGGGGCGGTGAGGACGCCGGAGCCGTCGTCGTAGCCCTCGAGCCGGACCGACACCGTGTACTGGCCGGGCTCGGTGTACACGAACGACGCGGACTCGCCGGACACCACGGAGCCGTCGCCGAACGTCCAGGTCACGTCGTCCCAGGTGCCGGCGGCGGGCAGCGTGGCCACGCACTGGACCTCGAGCGGCGCCAGGCCGACGATCCCGTCCGTTCCCACCTCGCCGGGCGAGCAGGCGAAGTCCACGACCGACACGTCGTCGGCCGCCATCCCCATCGACGTCACCAGGAGCAGCGTGGTCATGGCCTCCCCCATCGCACATCGTAACTCGATCACCGAGGTTACGGTGCACAGTCGGAGTGGACAAATGGACGCCGTCGCTAACGCGCTCGCGCTCTTCGCGGTCCGGACCCCGACCCTGCCGCCCGCCACCCACACCAACACGTGGATCGTCGGCGATCCGACGGGGTTCACGGTGGTCGACCCGGCCTCGCCGTACGAGGACGAGCAGCAGCGGCTGTTCGGCGCCCTCGCGGACCGGATCCGGGACGGCGCGCGGATCCGGCGCCTGCTGTTGACCCACCACCACGCCGACCACGTCTCCGGCGCGGTCGACCTCCAGCGGCGCCTCCGGAGCATCGGCCACGACGTGCCGATCGCCGCCCACCCCGTCACCGCGGAGCTCGTCCGCCGGACGATCCCGGTCGACGAGCCGGTGGCCGACGGCGCGCGGCTCGAGCAGGTGGTCGCGCTGCTCACGCCCGGACACGCGCCCGGGCACCTCGTGTTGCACGCCGAGGACCACGGCTGGACGATCGCCGGCGACATGGTCGCGGGGATCGGCACGATCGTGATCGATCCGGACGAGGGAGACCTCCAGGACTACCTCGACAGCCTGGAGCTGCTCCGGCGGCTCGGCACCGGACGACTGATGCCCGCGCACGGCCCGGTGATCGAGGAGCCGGAGGCGGTGTTGTCGCACTACATCGCCCACCGCAACCACCGGACGGACCAGATCCGCGCGGCGCTGATCCGGTCGGGACCGGCGTCGACCCCGCTCGCGCTCGCGCCGCTCGTGTACCCCGAGCTCCCCGCCACCCACCACCCGCTCGCCGCGATCCAGATCCGCACCCACCTGAACTGGCTCCGCCGGCGCGGCCTGGCCCACGAGACCGCGGGCGCCTGGTCCGCCTGACCCCCGTTGCCGAACCCCCACTGCGTGCGGTATGTGGGCCGCCGAGGTGGTCCTGATGCGTCGGTCGTGGATCCTGGGTGTCGGGCTGTCGTTCGCTTCGCTGGGGTTCCCGTCGGTCGGGCGCCCGCTGTCGGGATGGCTGGTCGCCACTGCGTCCGCCGACACGCCTCCCGCGCCCGCCGACGCGGCGGCCGGGCTCTCGGCCGACATCTCGGTCGCGCTCGAGGCCCCGAAGAAGGCCAAGTGGGACCCGAAGGGCAAGGCGATCGATCCGTTCGGGCGGGGCGACGCGAAGCGCAAGCAGGAGGCGTGGGGCGAGGCGATCCCGCTGCTGGTGGAGTCGCTCGACGCGCAGCCGGGGTGCGGCAAGTGCCTGTCCTCGCTGTCGAAGGCGCTGGTCGGGGCGAACCGGCACGAAGACGCGGTGCGGGTCGGCGAGCTGATGGTCAAGCTGTACCCGGACCGCAAGGAAGGGTGGGAGCGGGTCTCCGACGCGTGGAACGACGCCGACGCCCACGAGGCCGAGGCGATCGAGGCGACCACCAAGTTCCTGGAGCTCGACAAGGCGAACTCCAACATGTGGTGGCGGCGGAACCGGCTGCTGGTGTACATCGGGCAGTTCGACACGGCCGAGGGCTGGCTCACCAAGGCCACCGAGGCCGGCCTGCCGAAGGAGGACACCGCGTGCCTGCGGGTCCAGCTCCTGGCCGCGAAGGGTGACCCCGTCGCCGCGCGCGACCTGTGGTCGACCTGCGATCAGGGCGACGCGGTCGAGCTCCGGCGGTACACCGAGGGCTGGCTGGCGCTGACCGAGGGCGACACGGAGACTGCGGCGAAGCGCCTGATGCTGGCCGGGGCGGACGACTTCGCCGAGCTGACGATCGCCTACCTGCGGCTCGAGCAGCAGAAGTACGACCTCGCGGCGAACCTGACCACGAAGCTGCTCGAAGACACCGCCTGGCCGCTCGACGCCCACCTGGCGCGGGCGCTCGCGCTGCACGGCCTCGGCAAGGACGACGAGGCGCGCCAGGAGCTCGAGGCCAACCTGATGGGCGACGGGTGGGTCGAGAAGCACAAGGCGTTCGACCTGTCGAAGATGCTGCTCAAGCCGAAAGGCGAGGGCTGGCCGAAGTCGGTCGGGCTCCAGGCGGCCGCGCTCGAGGTGGCGCTGCTGACCGCCACCGGGGACGCCGCGGGCGCGAAGTCGGTGTACGACGCCGCGGTCGGCCTGTACGGCGACGTGGAGCAGCTGAAGGCGGTCGCCCCGCCGGCCGCAGCCGCCACTGCCGTGACCCCATAGGGCTTCGAGGGGCCCGAACCTGAAGCTTCGGGCTTCGAGGGCCCGATCCGAGGGCTGCACCGGGGTCTGCACCGGGGTCTGCACGGGGTCTGCACGGGGTCTGCACGGGTCTGCACGGGGTTTGCACCGGGCGAACCTCCTGCCCCCTCACTGGGAGTGCAGGCGCGCCTCGCGCGGCATCGCCGCCAGCACGGTCCCCTCGTGGGCCGCTAGCGCGCCGAGCCTCGCCAGCACGGCGTCGCGGTCCCACGCGCCGAGTGCCAGCTCGACGTAGGTCGCGTGGTGGCGCGCCTCGCACGCCAGCAGCGACCGGTACCACGCGCGCAGGGCGTCGTCGGGCAGCGCCTCCGCCAGCCGCTGCATCCGCTCGCAGCTCCGCGCCTCGATCAGCGCGCACACGAGCAGCGTGTCGAGGCGCCGGTTCGGCTCGTCCTTGCGGACCGCCCGGTACAACCCCGCTGCGTACGGGCTCGGCTCGAGCGGGGCGAACGACACCCCGCGCCGATCGAGCACCCCGAGCACCTGCTCGAAGTGCTCGAGCTCTTCCCGGGCCAACGCCGACAGCGGCGCCATCAGCGCCGGGTGGTCCTGGTACCGGAAGATCAGGTTGATCGCGGTCGAGGCCGCCTTCTTCTCGCAGTGCGCGTGGTCGAGCAGGACCGTGTCGAGCGCGGGGAGCACCCGGTCGACCCACCCGGGATCGGTGTCGGACACGAGCCGCAGCACGGGCCCTCCTACAGGTTGCGGCGGTACTCGCCGCCGACCGCGTACAGCGCCCGGGTGATCTGGCCGAGGGTGGCGACCCGGACCGTCGACATCAGCTCGGCGAACACGTTGCCGCCGGACATCGCCACCGCCCGCAGCCGATCCAGCGCCGCCTCGGTCTCGTCGCGGTGCCGCTGCTGGAACGCCCGGGTGCTGTCGATCTGGGCGTCCTTCTCGGCCGGGGTCGCCCGGCGGAGCTCGACCGCCGGCGCCTCCCAGTCCGCCGCGGTGGTGGTGGGATCGAGCCAGGTGTTGACGCCGATGATCGGCAACGTACCGTCGTGCTTGAGCCGCTCGTAGTACAGCGACTCCTCCTGGATCTTGGTCCGCTGGTACTGGAGCTCCATCGCCCCGAGCACCCCGCCGCGATCCGAGATCGACTCGAACTCGCGGAGCACCGCCTGCTCGACCACGTCGGTCAACCAGTCGACGAAGAAGCTGCCTTGGAGCGCGTTCTCGCTCACGGTCAGCCCGAACTCGCGGTTGATGATCAGCTGGATCGCCATCGCCCGCCGCACCGAGTCCTCGGTCGGGGTGGTGATCGCCTCGTCGTACGCGTTGGTGTGCAGGCTGTTGCAGTTGTCGGCCAGGGCCAACAGCGCCTGCAACGTGGTCCGGATGTCGTTGAACTGGATCTCGCGCGCGTGCAGCGACCGGCCGGACGTCTGGATGTGGTACTTCAGCATCTGGCTCCGCGGGCCCGCCGCGTACCGGTCGCGCATCGCGATGGCCCAGATCCGGCGCGCGACGCGGCCGATCACGGTGTACTCGGGGTCGAGCCCGTTGCTGAAGAAGAACGACAGGTTCGGGGCGAACGCGTCGATCGGCATCCCGCGGGCGAGGTAGCTCTCGACGAACGTGAACCCGTTCGCGAGGGTGAACGCGAGCTGGGACACCGGGTTCGCGCCGGCCTCGGCGATGTGGTAGCCCGAGATCGACACCGAGTAGAAGTTCCGGACCTGGTGCTCGATGAAGTACTGCTGGATGTCTCCCATCATCCGGAGCGCGAACTCGGTCGAGAAGATGCAGGTGTTCTGTGCCTGATCTTCCTTGAGGATGTCCGCCTGGACGGTGCCGCGGACGGTGGACAGCGCCCGCGCGCGGACCTTCGCCGCCTCGTCCGGGGTGGGCTCGCGGCCCTCTCGGGACCGGAACGCGTCGAGCTGCTGGTCGATCGCGGTGTTGAAGAACATCGCGAGCAGGATCGGTGCCGGCCCGTTGATCGTCATCGACACCGAGGTGGTCGGCGCGCACAGGTCGAACCCACCGTACAGGATCTTCATGTCGTCGAGGTGGGGGACGGAGACGCCGCTCTCGCCGACCTTCCCGTAGATGTCCGGCCGGGGATCGGGGTCCTCACCGTACAGGGTGACCGAGTCGAACGCGGTGGACAGCCGATGCGCGGTCTCCCCATCGCACAGGAAGTGGAACCGGGTGTTGGTCTTGGCCGGGCCGCCCTCCCCGGCGAACATCCGCTTCGGCTCCTCCCCGAGCCGCTTCAGGGGGAACACCCCGGCGGTGTACGGGAACTGGCCCGGCACGTTCTCGCGGACCATGAACCGCACGACCTCGCCGGGCTCGGTGGTCCGCGGGAGCGACACCCGCGGGACCGCGGTGTGCGACAGGCTCTCGTGGACCAGCGGCTGGCGGATCTCCTGGCCGCGGACCTCGTACCCGAGCTCGGCCTGGCGGTACCGCTGCTGGAGGGCGGGCCAGCCCGCGAGGTACGCGCGGACGTCCGGCGGCACGGCGGCGGCGGCCTCGGCGGCCTTGTCGGCCACCACCGGCTCGGCGACGGTCCCGCGGACCTCGGCGAGGGTCGCGTCGAGCCGAGCGGCGCGGCTGGCGGCCTCGGCCGACCGCTCCCCCTCGGCGTGGTACGCCCGGATCGTCCGCGCGATCTCGCCGAGGTACCCCGTGCGATCCGCCGGGACCACCGCCCGGGTCGGCGGAGACCGGCGATCGGTCGGCCGCTCGAGCGCTGACGTCCAGGTCCCGGTCCCGAACCGCTCCCGGAGCAGATCGAGCACCCCATGGTACAGCGCCGTCACCCCCGGATCGGCGAACCGCGACGCGACCGTGCCGTACACCGGCAGCGCGTCGTCCTCGGCGTTCCACAGGTTCCGGTTCCGGCGGACCTGCTTGCGCACGTCGCGGAACGCGTCCTCCCCTCCCCGCTTCTCGAACTTGTTGATCGCGACGAGGTCGGCGAAGTCGAGCATGTCGATCTTCTCGAGCTGGCTCGGGGCTCCGAACTCGGGGGTCATCACGTACAGACTCAGGTCGCAGACCTCGACGATGTCCGCGTCACCCTGGCCGATCCCGGAGGTCTCGAGCAGCACGAGGTCGTACCGGGCGGCCTTGCACAGCGCGATCGCCTCGCCGATCGCGCCGGACAGCTCGCCCTTGCGCCCGCGGGTCGCGAGCGACCGCATGAACACCCGGCCCTCGCCGGCCCGGAGCGCGTTCATCCGGATCCGGTCGCCGAGCAGCGCGCCGCCGGTCCGCTTCCGGGTGGGATCGACCGACAGGACCGCGACCCGACGCGCGGGATCGTCGAGGACGAACCGCCGGACGAGCTCGTCGGTCAGCGACGACTTGCCCGCGCCGCCGGTGCCGGTGATCCCGACCACCGGGATCTTCGCCTCGCCCCACGCGGCGATCCGCGACCGGTCTGCGGCCGACAGGTGCGCGCCGGGCGCGTCGATGTCCGACTCCGCCCGGGTGATCCACCGCGCGAGGGCGCCCACGTCGCCGGCGGCGACCGCGTCGATGGACCGGGGGGCGCGCTCGGACGGGTCGAAGTCGCACCGCCCGAGCAGATCGTCGATCATCCCGACGAGACCGAGCCTGCGCCCGTCCTCGGGGCCGTAGATCCGATCGACGCTCCCCTCGCCCTCGAGCATCCGGATCTCGTCCGGCACGATCACGCCGCCGCCGCCGCCGAACACCCGGACGTGGGCGGCGCCCCGCTCGTCGAGCAGCTTCCGCATGTACCGGAAGTACTCGACGTGGCCGCCCTGGTACGAACTCATCGCGATCGCCTGGGCGTCCTCCTGGATCGCCGCCTCCACCACGTCGAGCACCGACCGGTTGTGCCCGAGGTGGACGACCTCGGCGCCGCCGGCCTGGAGCAGCCGGCGCATGATGTTGATCGAGGCGTCGTGGCCGTCGAACAGCGACGCTGCCGTGACCACCCGGATCTTGTGCTTGGGGACGTACCGCTGCTGCTCGGCCATGTCGGTGCTCCGAACGCGCCCCCTATCCCGGGT
>JBEBJW010000076.1:0-12249 GCA_040079715.1 Myxococcota bacterium
CCCATGTCTACGCCCCCCGCCCCGTCGCCCACCTGGCGCCAGCGGTTCCGGTACGAGTTCGACAACGTGATGGCCCACGGGGCCGTCGCCCAGCTCGGGATGCTCGCGCTGCTGTCGGTCGGGATGATCGTGCTCACCGCCGCGGTGCTGCTGCTCTCCGGGCTCGGCGCGGCCGACGGCGAGGCGCGCTCGTTCCCGATGCTGGTGTGGATGTCGCTGATGCGGGCGATGGACGCGGGCGCGATCGGCGGTGACAGCGGGCCGTGGGCGTACCTGTTCGTGAACCTCGGGATCACCCTCGGCGGGATCTTCGTCCTGTCGACGCTGATCGGCGTACTGAACGGCGGGATCGAGGGGCTGCTCGAGGAGCTCCGGAAGGGCCGGTCGCTGGTGGTCGAGCGGGACCACGTGATCCTGCTCGGGTTCACCCCGAAGGTGCCGCGCCTGCTGCTCGAGCTCGCGGAGGCGAACAAGAACCGCGCGGGCGCCTGCGTGGTGCTGCTGGCCGACCGCGACAAGGTCGAGATGGACGACGAGCTGCGCGAGATCCTCGGCGACACGAAGCTCAAGGTGGTCACCCGGTCGGGCTCGCCGCTGTCGCCGCCGGATCTGGCGATCGTGAACCCGGGCGCGGCGCGGGCGGTGATCGTGCTCGCCCCCGAGGGCGAGGAGTCCGAGGCCGAGGCGGACACGGTGGTGCTGAAGACGCTGCTCGCGCTGACCCACCTGACGATGGACCGCCGGCCCCACCTGGTGGCCGAGCTGAAGGCGGCGAGCACCCTCGACGTGGCGCGGATGGTGGTCGGGCCGGACGCGGCGCTGGTGCTGTCGCCGCCGCTGATCAGCCGGCTGCTGGTCCAGACCGGGCGCCAGTCCGGGCTGTCGGCGGTGTACACCGAGCTGCTCGACTTCGCCGGGAACGAGATCTACATGGTTCCGCAGCCGGACCTCGTCGGGCGGCGGTTCCGCGACGCGGTGCTCGACTACGACAGCTCGTCGGTGATCGGCGTGCTGCGGGCCGACGGCGCGACCCTGCTCGGCCCGTGGGACCACGTGTTCGGTCCGGGCGACCAGCTGATCGCGATCTCCGACGACGACGACACGGTGAAGCGCGACGGCCACGCGTCGGTCGACCCGACCGCGATCGCGCCGGCGCCGGCTGCGCACCCGGCGGCCCCCGAGCGGACCTTGCTGCTCGGCGGGGCGAGCCCCCGGGCGGTCCACGTGCTGCGCGAGCTCGACAACTACGTCGGCCCCGGCAGCGTGACGGTGGTCGTCGGCGAGGGGGAGCCGCCGGCGATCGGCGGGCTCGCCCGGATGACGGTCGAGGCGCGGTCCGGCGACGCGACCGACCGGAGCCTGCTCGACGCCCTCCAGCCGACCGGGTTCGACCACGTGCTCGCCCTGGCCGAGACCGACGGCCGATCGCACGAGATGGCGGACGCGCGGACGATGGTCACCCTGCTCCACCTGCGCGACATCGCGCGCAAGGCGGGCAAGAACGTCCCGATCACGTCGGAGATGCTCGACATCGAGAACCAGCGGCTCGCGGCGGTGGCCGAGGCGGACGACTTCATCGTCAGCAACACCCTGATCAGCCTGATCCTGGCGCAGCTCGCCGAGAACCCGCGGCTGGTGCGGGTGTTCGACGAGCTGTTCACCGCGGACGGGCACGAGGTGTACCTCCGGCCGGTCGGCGACTACGTGAAGCTCGGGGTCCCGGTCGACTTCTACACGGTGACCGCGGCCGCCGCCGATCGGCGCCACGTGGCGATCGGGTACCGGTTGGCGGCCGAGGCGCGCGACCCGGACCGGGCGTTCGGAGTGGTGGTGAACCCGACCAAGGGGGACCGCCGGTCGTACGCGGCGGACGACCGGATCGTGGTCCTCGCGACCGACGGGTAGGGCCGGGCTTCATTGCGGGACATACGCGCCGATCCTCCCCCTCACCCCGGCCCTCTCCCCCGATGCGGGGGCGAGGGGGGATCAGCCGAGGATTGTCGAGCTTCGACGCCGTCGACCATGATCCGCATACCATTGGAGCGCACAGGGTGGGGCCCGCGAAGCGCTCGGACCACGCCGACCTCCGCCCGATCCGCCGGTCGTGCAGGCACGGGACGCCACCCGGAGCTCCCCGCCCGCGGCCGACGCGCGGATCCAGACCCCACCCGCAGACGGCTCGGGATGGCTCCCGGCCCGAGACGGCGCTACCTGGCGCAGATGCACAGCGCGCGGTGGCTCGGGGGACTCGCGACGATCGCGACGGTGGCGACGGTCGGGGGGCCAGTGGCCGCGCAGGCCGCCCCGGAGGCACCCGCGACCGTGACCTGCCCGGAGGACCTCGGGCCGGTGCCCGCGGTGTACCTGCTGACGTTCGGGTCGGACCTGTCGGTCGAGACGGCGTTCGGCCACAGCGCGCTGCTGCTGTGGGAGCCGGCGCGCGGCCAGAAGTCCCGGGTGTACGACTTCGGCCACTTCGAGGTGTCGGACCCGGTGGCGCTGGTGTGGGGGATCGCGACGAACGACCAGCACTACTTCGTCGGTCGGCAGAGCCTCGGCCGGATGCTGCACGACTACGGCCCGCTCGGGCGGTGGGTCGTCGCCCAGCGGCTGGCGCTGACCCCGGACGAGGCGGACGCGCTGGCCCGGTCGCTCGAGCACACCCTGCGGGACGAGGACTCGTTCCCGTACAACTGGTACCGGCCGAACTGCACGACGCGGATCGGGGACGTCCTCGACGAGACGCTCGGCGGGGCGCTGTCGGCCCAGCACATCGGCCCGAGCGGCACGTCCCGCGCCCGCGAGGTGGAGCGGCACGCGGTGAACCTCCCGTGGCTGTGGTTCGGCCTGCACTGGGGCTCGGGGCACGTCGCCGACGCGGAGCTCACCCGGTGGGAGTCGACGTTCCTGCCGGTCCGGCTGATGGAGGTGGCGGCGACCAGCACCATCCGCGACCAGCCGCTGGTGACCGACACGTGCGAGCTGCTGCCCGGCTGGATGCCGCCGATCCCGGACGAGGCCCCGAACCGGGACCCGGCGCTGGCGGCGATCGGCCTCGGCGCGGCGGGCGCGCTGCTCGGGATCGACCGGGCGTCGCCGCGGCTCGGGCGGGCGGCGACCGGCCTGCTCGGCGTCGCCGTGGGCCTGTTCGGCACGGCGGCGCTGTTGGTCGGGATCCTCGGGACGTTCGCCCCGTCGTGGGGGGCGCACAACCTCGCGTTCGCGAGCCCGCTGACCCTGCTGGTGGCCGTGGCCGCCGGGTGGGCCGCCCGCCGACCGACGAGCCCGGTGCCGGCGCGCCTCGTGGCGGCGGTGGTGGCGATCGCCGCCGGCGGGATCGTCCTCGCGCTGGTCCGCGGGTTCACCGACCGGAACCTCGGGATCGTCGCCCTGACCGTCCCCGCGCTGCTCGCCGCCGGGTGGACCTGTCGGCCGCGCCCGCCGAGCCCGCGCTGAGCGAGGTTCGCCGCCGGTTCGGTCCGCAGTAACCAAATAGTCCTACCCCCGGCCGACGGGATGGTTACCGGTATTCCTGACCGACGGGTCAGCAAACGGAGGACCGATGGCCCGACCCCCGAACGTGGAGGCCGCTGCGGCGATGGAAGCCGCGGCCCGCCGCGCGTTCGCCGAGGTCGGGGTCGACGCGGCCCGGGTCGAGGACATCGCGCGCGCCGCCGGGCTGTCGAAGGCGTCGTTCTACGTGTACTTCGAGAGCAAGAGCGCCCTGTTCGCCTCGCTGATCCAGCGGTTCCTCGGCGCGTGCCAGGCCTGCGCCGACCGGCGGCACACGGAGATGACCGCGCTCCACGCCGCGGTCGGGGCGTGCGACGCGCGCGACTGGGCGACCCGCTCGCCCCGGTACGAGGCGTTCGCCTCGCTCGACCACCGGTTCACCCTGGAGATCCTGGGGCTGCTGTGGGAGTGGCGCGACATGCTCGAGAGCCTGCTCGAGCACGCGTCGTCCGAGCACCGCCCGCTGGTCGACACCCTGACCCAGCTCACCCTGTCGACGCTGACCGAGCGGCTCGACGAGGCGATGCGCCAGGGGTTCCTCCGGCGCGACCTCGACCCCGAGCTCGCGTCCGAGATCCTGCTCGGGGCCTACCTGCAGCTCGGCCGGCGGATGTACCGGCTGTCCGGACCGCCGGACCTCGAGCGGTGGGCCCGCACCGTCGAGACCGTGTTGAACGAGGGGCTGCGCCCGACCGACGCCCCGCAAGGAGACGACCGATGATCCCCGTCCTGCTCGCACTCGCGGGCTGTGGCTCCTCCGCCGACCCCGCCGACGCCGCGGTGACCGCTGTCCCCGAGGTCCGCACCGCGGTGGTCGAGGCGGCCACCTGGCGCCCCACGGCCGAGATCACCGGCAGCGCGGACCCGGTCCAGGCGGTCCAGCTCGGGTTCGACGTGCCCGGGCGGCTGGGCCGGGTGTCGGTCCACCGCGGCGACGTGGTCGAGCTGTACCAGGCGCTCGGGTCGCTCGACGCCGCCGTGTCGGCCGACCAGCTCGCCCAGGCCCAGGCCGGGGTCGCCGCCGCCGAGGCCGGGGCCGCCGCCGCCGAGGACACCTGGCAGCGGCTCCAGAAGATGGGCGCGTCGACCAGCGCCGGGGACCTCGCGAAGGTCGAGGCCCAGGTCAAGGGCGCGCGGGCCCAGCTCGAGCAGGCGCGGGCCGCCGAGCGGATGGCGTCGACGATGCTGAAGCAGCACACGCTGCGGGCGCCGATCTCCGGCGTGGTCACCGTCGCGCCGGACAACCCGGGCACGATGGTCGGCGCGGGGTCGCCGCTGTTCGCGATCGAGGACCTGTCGTCGCTGCGGGTCAAGGGCACCGCGTCCGAGACCGACGACTGGCTGGTCGCGGGGCTCCCGGCGACGGTCCGGGCCGGCACCGGCGCCGAGACCGCCCCGGCGACGGTCGAGCGGGTCCTGTCGTCGCTCGATCCGGCGACGCGGCGGCTCCCGGTCGAGATCCGGATCGACGCGCCCCCGAGCTGGCTCCGGGCCCACGCGTTCGTCCGGGTCACGGTCGAGTCCGCCACCGACGTGCAGGTGCTGGCGGTGCCGAAGGGCGCCCTCGTCGCCCGGCCCGAGTTCGCGGTGCTGGTGATGGCCGGTCCGAGCGCCGCGCCGGTCCGGGTGCCGGTGGTGGTCGTCGGCGAAGACGGCGACCGCACGTTGATCCGCGGCGCGATCGAGCCCGGCGCGCTCGTCGCGGTCGATCCCCCCCAAGGCTTCGGAGCGTAGCCGTGTTCCTGTCCGACATGGCGATCCGTCGCCCGGTGTTCACCGCGATGCTCGCGCTCGCGATGCTGGTGTTCGGCTGGCTCGGGTTCCGCGGCCTCGCGGTCGACCAGTTCCCGCCGGTCGACTTCCCGATCCTGCTGGTCCAGACCGTGTACCCGGGCGCTGCCCCCGAGGACGTCGAGCGCGACATCACGAAGCCGATCGAGGACGCGGTCGCGAGCACTCCGGGCATCGACCAGCTCCAGAGCTTCACCCGCGACAGCGTGTCGCTGGTGATGGTCCGGTTCGACATGGGCACCGATCTCGCCGACGCCGCCGCCACCGTCCGCGACCGGGTGGGCGGGGTCCAGGGCACGCTCCCGAGCGGCGCCGAGCTCCCGGTGATCCGCCCGATCGACCTCGGCGCCCTGCCGGTGATGGTCGTTGCCCTGTCCTCGCCCGGCGGGGTCAACGACGCCCGTCGCCTCGCCGACGACCGCCTCCGCCCGTACCTCGAGCAGGTCGACGGCGTCGGCACCGTCAACGTGCTCGGCGGCGAGGACCGCGAGATCCACGTCGACCTCGACCTCGACGCGCTCCGGGCCCTGTCGGTCAGCCCGGCCGACGTGATGCAGCGGATCGGGGTCGAGAACCTGTCGCTGCCGGTCGGGAACTTCGATCGGCACGGGTTCTCGATCGGGATCCGGGCCGAGGGCCAGTACAAGTCGGTCGACGACGTGGGCGCGACGGTGGTGTCGATGACCCCGGACGGCCGCCAGGTCCGCCTCGGCGAGGTCGCGTCGATCGACGACGGGTACGCCGAGCCCGACCGGGACGTCCGGTACAACGGCGTCGACGCGGTCGCGATCGAGGTGATCAAGCGGTCCGGCGCGAACACCGTCGAGGTGGTCGACCACGTCGGCGAGGTCCTCGCGGAGGTGGTGCCGACCCTCGGCTCCGGCGTGTCGCACCAGGTGATCTGGAACTCGGCCGACGACATCGAGGCGAACGCCGAGGACGTCGGGATGGCGATCGGGTTCGGCGGCGTGATGGCCGTGATCGTGGTCCTGGTGTTCCTGCTCGATCTGCGCGGCACGTTCATCAGCTCGCTCGCGCTGCCGACGTCGGTGGTGGGCACGTTCGCGGTGATGGCGTTCCTCGGGTACTCGATCAACACGATGACCCTGCTCGGGTTGTCGCTCGCGATCGGCCTGCTGATCGACGACGCGGTGGTCGTGCGCGAGGCGATCACCCACCGGCTCGAGCAGGGCGACGACCCGATGACCGCCGCGAGCCGCGGCACGAAGGAGATCGCGCTCGCGGTCCTCGCCACCACCCTGTCGCTGGTGGCGGTGTTCGTGCCGGTCGCGTTCATGTCCGGGATCGTCGGGCAGTTCTTCGAGCAGTTCGGGCTGACGATCTCGGCCGCGGTGCTGCTGTCGCTGTTCGTCGCGTTCACCCTCGACCCGATGCTGTCGTCGCGCCTGTCGCGGGCCCGGGACCCGGACGAGCAGCGCGGCCGCGTCGCGACGTGGATCGCCGCCCGGCTCGCGGCGATGGACCACGCGTACGCCGGGCTGCTCCAGCTCGTGCTCCGGTGGCGCAAGGCGACGGTCGGGATCGCGGTCGCGTCGCTCGTGGCCAGCGTCGGGCTCGCGGCGCTGGTGCCGGCCGAGTTCGTGCCGGTCGAGGACCGCGGCGACTTCTTCGCCGACCTCGAGCTGCCGGTCGGGACCTCGCTCGACGTCACGTCCGAGGCCGCCCGGGGCGTCGAGAAGCAGGTGCTGGCGATCCCGGGCGTGAACGCCGTGTACACCGTGGTCGGGTACGAGGACAAGGACCAGGTCGCGCGGCTCCGGGTCAAGCTCGTCGACAAGCGCGAGCGCGAGCCGATCGCCCGGTACCAGGACAAGGTGCGGGCGCTGATCGCGGCCGTGCCGTCGGCGAACGCCCAGGTGTCGGTCCCCGGGATGATCGAGGGGCTCGGCGACTGGCCGCCGATCATGGTGCTGCTCCAGGGCGAGGACCTCGACGCGCTGACCCGCGAGGCGGACCGGGTGAAGGCGCTGGTCGCGTCGATCCCCGGCACGATCGACGTGAAGACCTCGACCGGCCCGGGCCGACCGGAGCTCCGGCTCGAGATCGACCGGACCGTCGCGGCGGATCGCGGCGTCCCGGCGGGCCTGGTCGCGCTGACCGCCCGCCAGCTCGTCGAGGGGAACGTCGTCGGCACGCTGCGGGACCAGGGGGAGGAGGCGGACATCCGGGTCCGCGCCGCCGACCGGTTCCGGAACGACGCGGCCGCGATCGCCGCCCTGCCGCTGCCGAGCCCGCGCGGGTACGTGACGCTCGGCGAGGTCGCCCGGGTCGCGATGGGCGCCGGACCGTCGCAGATCGAGCGGACCGACCGGATGCGCAGCGTCACCGTGTCGAGCCAGGTCGGCGAGGGCGGCTCGCTCGGCGCGGTGGTGTCCGAGCTCGAGGCGAAGATGGCCGCGGCGCCGATGCCCGAGGGCTACCTGTGGCGAATCGAGGGCCAGGCGAAGGACATGAAGGAGACCGCGGCCGCGATGGGCCTCGCGATCTCGGTCGCGCTCGCGTTCATCTTCATGGTGCTCGCGAGCCAGTTCGAGAGCCTGCTCCACCCGTTCACGCTGCTGGTCAGCATCCCGCTGTCGTTCGTCGGGGCGTTCCTCGCGCTGTTCGTCACCGGGTCGAGCATCTCGATGGGCAGCCAGATCGGGCTGATCCTGCTGATGGGCCTCGTGACCAAGAACGCGATCCTGCTGGTCGACGGGGCGCTGCAGAACATGCGGAACCACGGGGTCGACCCGGTCCAGGCGATGCTGCTGGCAGGTCCGCGGCGGCTGCGTCCGATCGTGATGACCAGCACCGCGATGGTGTTCGGGATGCTGCCGACCGCGCTCGGCACCGGGATCGGGTCGTCGTTCCGCGCGCCGATGGCATACGCCGTGATCGGCGGGGTCGTGTCGTCGACCGCGCTGACGCTGCTGGTGGTGCCGGTGGTGTTCGTGTGGGTCGAGGGGGTCGGCGGGTGGATCCGGGCGCGGACCGCGCGGTGGTTCCCGGCGCCGGTCCGGGCGCAGCTCCCGGGGGACGAGACGTCGGAGGCTACGCAGGCGGAGGACCGCGGGTCGCGCCACGGCCGGTCGGACGACGGGGCGTCGCGCGCGGCGAAGTGACACCACAGCGGCTACGGCCACAGGGGGGAACATGGTCGGATGGCTGGCGATGGTGGCCCGGGCGGCGGATCCGGTCCCGACGGTCGAGGACGGCACGGTGGTGGTCGTCGCGACGGTCCCGGCCACCGAGGACCGGGTGCGCGGCGTGTTGGCGGACAGCGCGGCGGTCGCGACGCTGTTCCCCGACGTGCTCGACGAGACGGTCACCCCGGACGGAGGCTGCCTGGCGGTCCACCGGCACACCCGGGGGCTGCTCCGGCCGCTCGAGCTGTTCTCCCGCCGGTGCCCGACCCCGCGCGGCTGGCGGGAGGACCTCGTGACGTCGGGGGACTTCGAGGCCTACGCCACCGAGTGGATCGTGGTCGCCGGCCCGGACGGCACCCGGATCGAGTACCGGGTGAAGACCGCGATCGACGCCCCGGTGCCGCAGTCGATGATCACCGCCGCGGTGAAGCAGGCGGCGGTGGCGGCGGTCGGGCGGCTGGTCGACCGGGTGCGCTGACCTCCGCTACCGTGCGGCGTCCCCCGCCCGCGCGAGCTCGGAGCGGACCGCCCGGAGGCCCAGCGTCTCGCGGGACGCCTCGAACGTCCGCTGGCCGAACACCGCCCGGTGCTCGTCCCACACTGGCAGGAGCTGTCGAGCTTCGACCTGGTCGACCGTGATCCACATCCCGTGGGCGAGGCGCGGGATTCCACCAGCCGCGTGTCGAACCGATCCGGGCGGGCGGAACGGTCCATCAGACACCTGATGAACCGATCCGGGCGGGCGGAACGGTCCATCAGACACCTGATGAACCGATCCGGGCGGGCGGAACGGTCCATCCGCCGTCTGATGGACAGTTTCTGGCGGAACGGCGTCGTGGTCGGCGCTCCCGTCGAACCGGGGCCGCACCGTCGCGTTCACGGTCATCTGCGCCCGCCGCCCTCGCTGCACGGGACGCCACCCGGAGCTCCCGGTCGCCGGACGACGGGCGGATCCAGAGAGGCCCGTACCGCGCGCGGCCAGGGGCAGGGCCAGGGGCACGGGCACGGCTGTCCGATCCGGGACCGGACCGTCCGCCGGCGGTACACCTCCCGGGTCGCGCGCCGGCGCGGTAAGACGGGGGAATGTTCGCGCTCCTCGCCGGCTGTCGGGAGCCGACGGTCGAGGACCTCGCCCCGGTCGTCGACCCCGCTCCGCTCGCCCCGACCGTGCTCCGGATCGGGTGGGACGGCGCGTCCGGGCCGACCGGGTGGCACGCCGAGGCGACCCCGACCGACGGCGGCCGGACCGTGGTGTCCGACCCCGCGAGCGACGGCGCCGTCACCCTGTACGGGGTCAAGGCCGGGCGCCGGTACGACGTCGTCGCGGTGACCGACGCCGGGGACCGCAGCCCGCCCGCGACGATCGACGTCGCCCCCGCGCCGGACGCGATCCCGCCGACGTCGGTGGTCCTCGCGGAGGGCGCGGTCGTGGTCGACGGGTACGTCGCCACCTCGGTCGTGTACCTCGCCGACGGCCACTCGGTCCTGGTGGTGGTCGACGGCGACGGCGACGTGGTGTGGTGGTGGGACCCGGGGACGGCGTGGGACGTGTCGACCGTCACGGCGTCGGCGGACGGGTCGGCGTTCGTGTTCGGCCAGTTCGACGCCGCGGTCGCCTCGGATCGGGCGGAGGCGGTGGAGCTCGCGCCGGACGGCGAGACCCGCGCCAAGTTCGCGATCCCCGGCGCCCACCACGTGGCGCTCGGGCTCGGCGACGACGCGTACGCGTGGCTCGAGCTGACCACCCGGGCCGAGGCGGTCGACGGGGTCGAGATCCTCGCCGGGACCGACCGGATCGTGGAGGGCGGACCGGACGGCGACCGCCGGGTCGTGTACGACGCGTTCGACGACCTGTACGCCGACGGGTTCCACTACCCGTGCCTGCACAGCCGGCGCGCGGCCGACCGGTACGGGATCCCGGATCTGGTCCAGTGGACCCACGGCAACTCGCTCGTGTACCTGCCCGACGACGACGCGTTCGTGCTGAACGAGCGGTGGGCGGACACGGTGGTCAAGGTCGACCGGGCGTCGGCGTCGGTCGTGTGGCAGCTCGGCGGGCCGGCGTCGTCGTTCACGTTCCCGGACGGCGCGTCGACCGTCACCACCGCGGACGCGCCCGTCCTGTGGAGCCACGGGCACCTGTCCGACGCGTGGTCCGACGGGCTGTGGATGTTCGACAACGGCGACCACCGGGACCCGCCGACCAGCCGGGCCGTCCGGTACGCGATCGACGAGGACGCGCGCACGGTCACGCTCGCCCAGGAGATCCCGGCCCCGGACGGCGCGTTCGTCGAGGTCCTCGGCGACGCCCGGCGGTTGCCGGACGGACACGCCCTGGTGACGTGGAGCGAGCTCGGCCTGATCCATGACGTGGCCCCGGACGGGTCGGTCGGCTGGGCGCTCCAGCTCGACGGCGATCTCGTGGTGGGGCGCGCTCGGTACTTCGACAGCTTCGGAAGGTTGTGATGTGGTTCCTGACGGGGTTCGCGACGGGTGCGGGGGCGGTCGAGCTGGAGATCGCCCCGGGCGAGGACTGGTGCGCGGCGCTCCGCCAGGCGCCGCCGGGGGGCGAGGTGATCCTCCTCCCGGGGGACCACGCCGGGCGCTGCGTGTACACCGGCGGCGGCGAGGAGGGCGCCCCGGTCGTGCTCCGCGGCCCGGGCGGCGCGCCGTACCCGCGGATGACCTACCCCGGCGACGACGGCCGGTACGAGGGCACGATCGAGGTCCAGGGCGACCACCTGGTGATCGCGGAGATCGAGTTCGGCCCGAGCGACTGGGGCCACGCGGTCGAGGTGGTCCGCGGCGATGACCTCGAGGTGCGCGGCAACCTGATCCACGACCTCGGCGGGCTCGGGGTGGTCGCGACGGCCGAGTCGACCTCCCGGATCCGCGTGCTGCACAACACGTTCCTCGACATGCGGAACTCCGCGATCTACCTCGGCTGTCACACGCTCGACGGCTGCGGGAGCGCCGACTACCAGGTGATCGGGAACCGGTTCGAGCGGCTCACCGCCCCGGTCGTCGGGATGGCGATGCACCTGAACGTCGACTCGTGGGGCGCGGTGTCGGACAACGTGATGACCGGGATCCAGGGCCCGGGGATCCAGGTGTTCGGGTCGCGCGACCCCGAGAAGTGGACGGTGATCGAGCGGAACGTGCTGTTCCGGAGCGAGACCACCGCCTCGCTGTGGATCTCGGGCGGGCCGGTGATCGCGCGGAACAACGTGGTGATCGGCGGCTACACCGCCGGGATCCTCGCCGAGGACATCGAGGCGCGCGACCTGCAGTCCCAGGTCCACATCCTCGGCAACACGGTGATCGGCGATCAGGGCCCGGCGATCGACGTGGTCGACTGGTTCGAGGACCGGGACCTCGTGCTGGTCGGCAACGCGGCCTGGCAGGAGTTCGGCGACTGGGACCCGCTGCCGGAGCCGATGACCGGCGTGTCGGTAGCGGGCAACGTCACCTGCGGCCCGGACTGCTGGGTCGACGCCGACGGGCCGGACCTCGCCCCCGCGGCGAGCGGCCCGCTCCGGACCGACGCCGCGACCCACCCCGAGCTGACCGTCGACTTCTGCGGGGTCGCCCGGACCGCCGGGGTCGCCGGGGCGTTCGTGTCGCGCGGCCCGGGACGGCTCGACCCGGCGCTCGACGCCGCCGCCGCCTGCGCGACCGAGCCGGTGGTGTTCGACGATCCGCCGCCGTCCGACGCGATCGACCCGCGGTCGTGCGGGTGCGCTGCCGGAGCGGGGGCCGGAACGGGGACCGGGGCGGCGTCGTGGTGGCTCGGGCT
>JBEBJW010000077.1:0-12200 GCA_040079715.1 Myxococcota bacterium
CTGCGGGAGGTCGAGGAGCGCGGGCGGGCGGCGGGGCTCCACGTGATCGCCGAGGCGGCGACCGCACTCGAGGCCGAGGGGCTGTGGGCGCTCGGCGACGCGCGGATCGCGCTGACCCGGTTCCGCAAGGCGGTGACCGCCCTCCAGTCCACCGGCGACATCCCGGCGCTGGCGAGCGCGTGCATCGCCCAGGCCCGCGCGATGAGCGACAGCGTGGACCCGGACCTCGTGTTCAAGCCGATCGCCGACTGGATGGACACCGAGGCGGCGGTGGTGGCGCGGATCGAGCGCCAGATCGCCCGCGGCCGGTACCAGAAGGCGATGGGCAAGCCGTCGGACGACGCGTTCGACGAGGCGCAGCGGCTGATCGACCAGCTCGGCGTCCCGCTCGACCAGATCGACGCGGCGGCCCTCCGGCTCCACCCGTGGATGCGGTTCGTCCGGCGGGCCCGGCGGGACGAGCCCGGGGACCCGGGCGGGGAGCCCTGACGGTGGCGGACGACGTGGCGGTGCTCCGGAAGCGGCTGCGGGACGTCGAGCGCGACGCGGCCGACCTCCCGTGGGCGAACGATGCGAAGCGCGGCCGCCGGTGGACGGTCGCGACCCACGTGTGGTGGGAGAACGACGTGCCGGTGGTCGATCTGCACGACCTCGGCGCGGCGGGGGCCCGGTCGGCGGTGGACGCGGTGCTCGCGAACCCGGCCGAGGCCGGCGCGGTGGTGTTCGTCCACGGGCGCGGCAAGCACTCGCGCGGGCCGCAGGTGCTGCACAAGGTGGTCCAGGCGGAGCTCGCCCGGGCGTGCGGCGCCGAGGCCGGGTGGTCGTTCCGGACGCTCGGACCGGGTCGGACGGTGTGGATCTCGGACCGCAGCCGCGCCCCGGCGTCGGTGACCGGCGGGTGGGGCTGCGGGCTGCGGCTGGTGTTCGCCGGCCTGCTCGTCGCGGCGGCGGTGGCGCTCGGCCACGCCGCCGGTTGGTGGTGACGGCGGAGGTGACCGCGGCGGCGGCTACTTCGGCGCGGCGGCGAACCGGGTGATGTCCGGGAGCTCGCGGGTCTCGAGGTCGTCCTGCTCGTCGTCGCCGGGGGGCGTGACCCGGATCTGGAGCTCCTCGAGCAGGGCGCGCTGCCACCGGGGATCGTCGACCTGGGGCGCACCGGTCAGCTCCGGGATCGCGGCCAGCAGCAGCTCGCGGGCCTCGACCCAGCCCCGGGCGCGGATCCGCGCGAGGAGCACCTCGGCCTGGTCGTCGGTCAGCCAAACGGTGGCGCTGGCCACGTCGCGCGCGATGTCCTCGCGTGCCATGTCGTCCATCGGTTCCCCCTCTCACCGCACTGCGCGGTGCCCCACTCCGAACGTACGTAATCACGCGGCGCCCGGACGTCCGCTCGGCGGGGTGCGGTACCATCCGCCGATGCGACCGCTCCTCGTCCCGCTGGCCGTGATCGCCGCGACCCTCGCCTGCGCGAACCCGTCCCCGTCCACCTCGCCCGCGCCACCGCCGCCCGACGCCGCGCCGGTCGCGGTCGATCCCGCGCCGCCGGCGCCGACCGCCCCCGCGATCGATCTGACCGTCCCGCGGGACCCGGCGCTGCTCGCGAGCCGCCTGCTCGACGCCGAGCGGGCGATCCGGGATCCGGCGGTCGACGACGCGACGGCGGCGGCGTGGGGGCACCTCCAGCAGCGGATCTACCGGGTGCTGGCCGACGACGGTGTGCTGGCGGGCGCGGTGACGGCGTCGATCCCGCCGGCGCTGTCGACTGAGGTGAACCTCGCGCTCACCGGGACCCGCCAGATCGGGAAGACGGTGATCCGCCCGAAGCTCGATCTCCCGGACTGGCGGATCGTGGACCCGAAGCCGGCGGCGGAGCTGCTCGGGTACTACCGGGAGGCCGGCGCGGCGTACGACCTGCCGTGGACCGCCCTCGCGTCGATCCACCTGAACGAGACGCGGACCGGCCGGCTGCGCGGGCTGTCGGACGTGGGCGCCCAGGGCCCGATGCAGTTCATGCCGGAGACCTGGGCGAAGTACGGCGCGGGGGACGTCGAGAACGACCGGGACGCGATCTTCGCCGCGGCGAAGTACCTCGACGCGATGGGCTGGCACGCGGACCGGCGCAAGGCGATCTGGGCGTACAACCACAGCGAGGCGTACATCGACGCGATCCTCGCGTTCGCCGAGATCATGGACCGGGACGAGCGGGCGTACCGCGGGCTGTGGGGCTGGCAGGTGTACTACCGCACGGTCCAGGGGTCGATCTGGCTCGCGACCGGGTACGCGGAGCGCGAGCGGATCCCGATCGAGGCGTACTGCGCCCCGCGGGGCGAGCCGTACTGCCCGAAGGTCCATCCGTAGTCGGCCGGTGTTGTCGCGGCGGGACCGCTGGATATGGGACCGTCGGGGCGGTCGCTCGGGTCGGCCCTGTGTTGCCACCATTCAGGGAGATCGCCATGGCAGAGGCCACGATCGGCGACGGTAAGGTCGCCATGTTCCACTACACGCTCACCAACGACGCCGGCGAGGTGCTCGACACGTCGTCGGGCCGCGAGCCGCTGGCCTACCTCCACGGCGCGGGCAACATCGTCCCCGGGCTCGAGCGCGAGCTGGAGGGCAAGTCGACCGGGGCGAAGTTCGACGCGGTGGTCGCGCCGCAGGACGGGTACGGCCTCCGGCAGGGCGCGGCGCAGCCGGTGGAGCGGACGGCGTTCCCGCCGAACGTCACGATCGAGCCGGGGATGATGTTCCAGGCCCAGACGCCGGACGGCACGGTGATCCCGCTGTGGGTCGACCGGGTGGACGAGACCACGGTGTGGGTGGACGAGAACCACCCGCTGGCCGGGGTCACGCTCCACTTCGCGATCGAGATCACCGGGGTCCGCGACGCGACCGACACCGAGCGGGAGCACGGCCACCCGCACGGCGAACACGGGCACGACGACCACCACCACTGAACCGTGGCCTGGCCGAGCGCGGACGACGGGACGCCACCCGGGATCCGCGCCGCCGGCCGACCTGCGGATCCAGAACCCGCTCCTACCGCCGGGCGTCGAGGTGCGCGAGCAGCGCCTCCGCCCCGTGGTCCGGCGGGGCGGTCCCGTCGATCACCAGGTCCGCGAACCCGCGCGACGGGACCACGAACTGGTCGTGCATCGGGCGGACGGTGCCCTCGTACTGGTCGAGCACGTCGTGGACGCCGCGCCCGCGCTCGGCGAGGTCCCGCCGGATCCGCCGCATCAGCCGCAGGTCGTCCGGCGCGTCGACGTACACCCGGAGGTCGAGCACCTCGCGGAGCGGCCCGAGCGCGAGCACGAGGATCCCCTCGACGATCACGACCGGGCGCGGCTCGACCCGGTCCCAGTCGGCCTCGACCCGCCGATCGTGGCGGGCGAAGTCGTACACCGGGAGCTGGGTCGGCTGGCCGGCCCGGAGCCGGGCGAGGTCGGCGATCAACAGCTCGGTGTCGAGGGCGTCGGGGTGGTCGTAGTTCCGGGGGCGCGGACCCGGGCGCGACGCGGGGTGGTAGTACCGGTCGTGCGCGACCAGCAGGCACCGATCGCCGAGCCGGTCGGCGACGAGCCGCGCCACCGTGGTCTTCCCCGACGCCGTGCCGCCGGCGATGCCGATCACCATGGGATGCATCGCGACGACGTACCACGTCGGCGTCAGTCGGGCGCGGTCGGATCTCCGCGCGCGACCACGATCCGGGCCTCGATCTTCGCCCCCATCCGGACGTCGAGCCACGGGGTGACGACCTCGCCCTTGATCACGGCGGTCTCGAGTAGGGTGACCCGCTCGGTGGCCACGAGCTGCCCGACGAACACCCCGCCGATCAGCGCCTGCGCGACCCACACGTCGCCCTCGACCCGGCCGGTGGCGCCGATGTCGAGCAGCTCGTCGGACTGGATGTTCCCGAACATCGCGCCGTCGATCCGGACCCGCCCCTTGAACGACAGGTCCCCGCGCCAGGTGGAGCCGGCGCCGAGCCACCCGGTGACCGCGAGGGTCTGCGGCGTCCCGGCCACCTACTTCTCCGTCCGGCGGAGCAGCCCGATCAGCCGCTCGAGGTCCTCGGCGTCGGCGTAGTCGACGACGATCTTGCCGCCGCCGGTGGGCTTGGTCTGGATCGCGACGTTGGTGTGCAGCGCCTCCTGCAGCAACTTGACCGCGTAGTCGAGCGCCTTCTCCTTCCGGTGCTTCTCGGCGGCGAGCACCGGCGGGGTCCGGACGTGCTCGTTCACCAGCCGCTCGGTCTGGCGGACGTTCAGCCCCTGGGTCACGACCTTCGACAGGATCGCGCGGAGATCGTCCTCGTCGGTGACCGGCAGCATCGCGCGGGCGTGGCCGGCGGACAGCTTGCCGTCGCGCATCGCCCCGAGCACGAACTCGGGCAGCTTCAGCAGCCGCACGGCGTTCGCGACGGTCGACCGGTCCTTGCCGACCGAGCTCGCCACCTGGTCCTGGGTGTAGCCGTACTCGTCGATCAACCGCTGGAACCCGCGGGCGGACTCGATCGGGTCGAGGTCGGCCCGCTGGAGGTTCTCGACCAGCGCGAGCTCGAGCTGGCGGCTCGGCGCGTCGGCCTCGCGGACCACGACCGGCACTTCCTTGAGCCCGGCGAGCGCCGCCGCCCGCAGCCGCCGCTCGCCGGCGATCACGATGTACCGCCCCTCCGACCGCCGGACGATCAACGGCGACAGGATCCCGTACGCGGTGATCGACGCGGCGAGCTCGCCGAGCGCGTCCTTGTCGAACAGCTCGCGCGGCTGCTCGGGGTTCGGCCGGATCTCGTCGATCGGCACGATCCGCAGCGCCTCGCGGTCGGCGGGCAGCGCGTCGATCTCGAGCGCGCTGTCGGGGATCAGGGACGCCAGACCACGGCCGAGGCCACGTCCGGGACGGGGGGTCATTTCGCCTCCACCCACGCGGTGCCGCCGGTGCCCCGGCGCGCGAGGATCTCTTCCGCGAGCGAGAAGTACGCTCGGGCGCCCGCGGATCGCGGGTCGTACTGCACGATCGGCTGCCCGAACGACGGGGCCTCGCCGAGGCGCACGTTGCGCGGGATCACGGTCTGGAGGACGCCGTCGCCGAACAGCGAGCGGGCCTGGTCCTCGACCTCCCGGCACAGGTTGTTGCGGTTGTCGGTCATCGTGATCACGATGCCCTCGCGCTGCAGGTCCGGGTTCCACGACTTCCGGACGGCGCTGATCGTCCGCAGGAGCTCCCCGAGCCCCTCCATCGCGAAATATTCGGCCTGGAGAGGGATCAACACCGCGTCCGACCCGACGAGGGCGTTGACGGTGAGCAGCCCGAGGCTCGGCGGACAGTCGACCAGGATCTCGTCGTACCGGTTGCGGACCTCGGACAGCATCTTCCGCAGGCGGCGCTCCCGGTTCTCCTCGGTGACGAGCTCGAGCTCGGCGCCGACGAGGTCGCGGGTGGCGGGCAGCAGGTGGAGCCGCTCGTGCGCGGTCGGCAGCAGCACCGAGTCGATGTCACGGAACTCGAACATCACGTCGTACAGCCCGGCGTCGATCTTCGTCCGGGGGTATCCGAGACCGCTGGAGGCGTTGCCCTGGGGATCGAGGTCCACCACGAGCACCCGCCGGCCCATCGCAGCGAGCGCTGCTGCGAGGTTGACCGCGGTCGTGGTCTTTCCGACCCCACCCTTCTGGTTGGAGATCGCCACGATTCGTGCCATCGCTGATCCGGGATGGGATGGTGGACGCGAGGGGACTGGTTGCGATTGCGGAGTGAGTGTAGCCCTGTGGGGATCCGACGCCAATCGGATTCCCCCCTCGGGGATCGCGACCGCGGACCCTGGACACATAAGCCAGATTCCACGGCGTGATCCCACCCGGTGCGAAATCGTCGCTGGGGGACCGGCGGGGTCGGGGTTCCACGTGGAACGGTGCGAGCCCACCGACCGCGGCGGGGATAGCGGGCGAGCAGCCCCGAGCGGTCGAGCGGGGAATCCAGGAGCGTCCCGTGCCCGATCTGTTGTCGATCCACCGCCAGAGCCTCGAGTCGTGGCGCGGCGCGATGAACCTGGTCGGACCCGGCGCGATCGACGAGCACTACCTCGACGCCGAGCGCGCGCTGTCCGGGCTCGACCGCCTCGGGGTCGCGTTCGTCGGGGACTGGGCCGACCTCGGGTCCGGCGCCGGGTTCCCGGGCATCGTGTTCGCCGCGCGGTACCCCGCGGCTCGGCTCGACCTGATCGAGAGCCGACGGAAGCGGTGCACGTTCCTCGAGCACGTCCTCGGCCAGGCCGGGGTCCGCAAGGACCAGGTCCACGTCCGGTGCGAGCGGGTCGAGGACCTCCAGGACCGGTCGTACGACGGGATCCTGGCCCGCGCGTTCCTCCCGCCGGACCAGGTGTTGGTTCACGCCGCCCGCCTGCTGGTCCCGGGGGGCCTCGCGGTGCTGTTCCTGTCGACCGACCAGGCGCTGCCGGCGCACCCCGCGTTCACCGTGGCCCACCAGGCCGCGTACGACGTCGGGGGACGGAGCCGGCAGGTCGTCGCGTTCGCCCGCTCCGCGACCTGATCCCCGGGACCGTCGGCGGTCAGCGGCTCCGCGCCAGCCACCCCGCGACCAGCCCCACCGCCGCGGGGGTGATCCCGGGGAGCCGCGCGAGCTGACCGAGGGTCGCCGGACGCGCCCGATCCAGCCGCTCGCGGACCTCCCGCGACAGCGCGTCCAGCTCGAGCCACGGGATGTCTGGCGGCATCGCGACGTCGTCCATCCGGCGGGTCTCGGTCGCCCGCTGTACTTCGCGTCGATCTCGAGCTGCTCCACCACCACCGGATCGATCGCCGGGAGCGTCACCACCTGGCCCACCTGATCCCACGACGCCCCCGGGCGGCCGAGCAGCTCGTACCCCGACGCCGGCCGTCCGAGTCCCCCGAGCCCAGCGGCGGCGACGCGCGCCTGGCCCTCGGCGGTGGGGGTGACGATCGCGCCCCGGAGGGCCGACTCCGCCGTCGCCCGGTGCGCCTCGCGCTGCTCGAACGCAGCCCAGGTCGGGTCGTCGATCAGCCCGAGCGCCCGTCCGCGGGCCAGGAGCCGGCGATCCGCGTTGTCCTCGCGCAGGAGCAACCGGTGCTCGGCCCGTGAGGTGAACATCCGGTACGGCTCGCCCCCGACCCCACGGGTCACCAGGTCGTCGATCAGCACCCCGAGGTACCCCTCGTCGCGCCCGACCACGAACGGGGACCCCAGTGCGGCGGAGATCCCCGCGATCAGCCCCTGCGCCGCCGCCTCCTCGTACCCGGAGGTCCCGTTGACCTGCCCCGCCAGGTACAGCCCGGGGAGCGCCCGGTGCTGGAGCCCGTGGTCGAGCTGGGTCGGGTCGCTGAAGTCGTACTCGACCGCGTACCCGTGCTGGAGGATCACCGCGTCCTCCAGCCCGACCACCTGGCGGACCACCGCGTCCTGGACGTCCACCGGCAGCGACGTCGACAGCCCGTTGACGTACACCCGCGGGGTGTCGAGGCCCTCCGGCTCGAGGAACAGCAGGTGGCGGTCGCGGTCGGCGAACCGGACGACCTTGTCCTCGATCGACGGGCAGTACCGCGGCCCCCGTCCGGTGATCGCGCCGGTGAACATCGGCGACCGGTCGAGGTTCGCGCGGATCAGCGCGTGGATCGCCGGGGAGGTGTAGGTCAGGTGGCAGGTGATGGTCGGCAGCCGAGGTCCCGGCGGCCCGAACGAGAACCGGCCGTCGGGATCGGTGTCGTGCTGCGGCTCGACCCGATCCCAGCGGATCGTCCGCCCGTCGAGCCGCGGGACGGTCCCGGTCTTCAGGCGCCCGAGGCGCAGACCGAGGTCCCCGAGCGAGCGCGACAGCGCGGTCGCAGCCGGATCGTCGACCCGCCCGCCGACCTGCTGGTCGGGGCCGCGGTGCATCGTCCCGCCGAGGAACGTCCCGGTGGTCAACACGACCGCGCCCGCGTCGAGGACGGTCCGGTCCGCGAGCTCGATCCCCACCACCCGGTCAGCGACGGTCCGGATCCGGGTGACCTCGCCCTCGATCACGGTCAGACCAGGGAGCCGCGCGAGCGACGCCTGGATCCACCCCGGGTACCGGTGGATGTCGACCTGGGCCCGACTGGCCTGGACCGCGAGCCCCTTGCGGGTGTTGAGCCGGCGGAACTGGATGCAGGTGGCGTCGGCGGCCCGCCCCATCCACCCGCCGAGCGCGTCGATCTCGCGGACCAGGTGGCCCTTGGCCTGCCCGCCGATCGCGGGGTTGCACGACAGCCGGCCGACGTGGGCCCGGCTGAACGTGACGCAGGCGACGGTCCGTCCGAGTCGGGCGGCGGCGGCGGCGGCCTCGATCCCGGCGTGACCGGCGCCCACCACGATCACGTCGAACCGCATCACTCCCCTCCCACGTTCCACGTGGAACACGGGGGCCTCGGTCGCGCCACCTCGCGTTCCACGTGAAACTCAGCCGAGGGGCGAGCTCCGGCCGCTACTCGACCGTGACGTGGATCGTCGACGCCATCTGAGGACCGAACGACATGTGGTTGCCGTCGGCGAACTGGAGCGTCAAGTCGTACTCGCCCGGGGTCAGCGGGATCTCCGCCTCGGTCTGACCCTTCCCGTAGTGGATGTGGGTCTCGTCCTTCGGGACCATCTGGCCCGCCTCGATCCCGACCTTGTCGACGATCACGTGGTGGTGACCGGTGCCCGCGGTCAGGTCACCCGCCTCCTTCACCGTCATCCCCTCGACCCCGAACTTCAGCTTCACCGGCGACTTGACCTTCGCGCCGTTCGCCGGCTCGAGGAACATCACCTTCGCCCCGGCCGGCGGGGGGACCACCGGCGCCACCGGCGGAGCGGCCACCGGCGCCTCGACCGGCGCGACCGGCGGAGCGGCCACCGGCGCCTCGATCTTCTTCTCCTCGACCTTCGGGGCCTCGGTCGACCCACAACCCACCAGACCCGCCACGACGATCATCGCGTATCGCATCGATCCTCCGGCGCGGCCTGTAACCCCGTCGTGCGGGGGTCGGGGACGCTCACTTCGTGAGGTGCGCGGTCCGCTCGACACGGCTTCGAACGACCGCTAGCGCGTTGGCTCGCCCGCGAGCAGCCGGGGATCCGTCGCCCACACCAGCGCGACCTCCTCCGCCAGCGCGTGCGCGAGGTCCCGCCCCGCCACCGCCGGCCCCCGGCTCCCCGACAGCACCGTCTCGTAGGTGTCGGTGTACCGGACCACGACCTCGCCGTCCGCCGCGACCAGCGCCATCCCCACCTGGGCCGACACCAGGTACGGCTCGTCCTCGCTGTCGACCACCACCGGACCGGCGGCGGTGTCGACCACCACCCCCGGCAGCCCCCGGGTGGTCAGCGGCTCGGCGTCGAGCTCGTCCATCCACGAGATCAGCGCCGCGTCGCCGCCGATCGCCCGCGCCGCCTCGCCGAGCGCCCAGTCGACCCCGACCCGCGACCGCAGCGCCTCCTCGACCCGCTGGCGCGACCCCATCGGATACGACGAGCTGCGGAACTGGCCGGGCCAGGTGTCGCCGAGCTCGCCGTTCACCTCGCCGGGGAGCGCGAACCCGACCGCCTCCGACAGCTCGGTCAGCTCGTGGGTCCGCTGGATCCGGAGGCGCTGCTCGCTGTCCGGGAGCTGGGTCCCGAGGTACGCCCGCAGGTCGGCCGCCACCGGGTCGTGCAGCCTGAGCGCCGGGACCACCCGGACCTCGCCGGACGTCGGGCGGGCCTCGAACGAGAACGGCAGGTACACCTCGGGCGGCGGGGGCTTCGCACACCCGATCGCCAGCGCCACCCCCACGACCACCCGTGCCATTCCGCTCCCCCGGTCCTTGAATCCTGACACGAATCCGGCCGGTCCGTGCGTCAAATGTCCGCCGGAGGTACGTCGAGAACATGCCAACCCTGCCGCCGTACCGCGAGATCACCATCGCCCCGGGGACCGAGGGGATGCGGCTCGATCGGTGGCTGGCGCTCCGGTTCGCCGACCGGTCGCGGTCGTACTTCGCCCGGGCGATCCGGGACGGCCTGGTGGTCACCGCCGATGGCCGACGGCTCGACTGCGCCCATCGGGTCACCGCCGGGCTCGCGCTCCACCTGTACGTCCCCGGGATCGCCCCGGGCACCGCTCCGCCGCCGTTCCCGCCGATCCTGCACGAGGACGCGCGGTTGATCGCGGTCGACAAGCCGGCCGGGCTGCTGGCCCACCCCGCCGGCTCGGCGTTCGTGTGGGCGGTGATCTCGCTCGCCAAGCGGCGGTACCCGGACGAGCGGGTCGACCTGGTCCACCGGCTCGACCGCGACACCTCCGGCGTGCTGGTGCTGACCCGCGACCTCGACGCGAACCGCCGGCTGAAGGAGGCGATCCACGACGGCGAGCTGCACAAGGAGTACGAGGCGATCGTCAAGGGCGTGATCCCGTGGGACCACCGGCTGCTCGACGGCCCGATCGGACCCGCCGACGGCCCGATCCGGGTCCAGATGGCGGTCCGCGACGACGGCCTCGACGCCCGGACCGAGGTCGAGGTCCTGGACCGCACCGACCGGTTCACCCGGGTCCGGTGCATCCTCCACACCGGCCGGACCCACCAGATCCGGGTCCACCTGGCGCACGCCGGGTTCGGATTGCTCGGCGACCGGCTGTACGGGGTGCCGCCCGAGGTGTTCCTCCGGATCCGCGCGTCCGGGGTCGACGACCAGGTGATCGCCGCCGCCGGGGCCCCGCGGCACGCCCTCCACGCCCGCCGGACCACCCTGCCGCACCCCGACGGCGGGACGGTGACGATCGAGGCGCCGACGCCGCCGGACCTCGCGCGGTGGTGGGCGCGCCCGGAGGTCCTGCCGCTCGACCGACCGGAGCCGACCGAGGCCGCCCCGCCGGAGCCCACCGCGACGTCCGAGGCGAGCCCGACCGAGGGGTAGCCGCGAGGTTCGGAGCGCGGCGACCACGACCCGGCGGCGGTCGCGGATCGGCCGACCCACCTCGGGGGGCCGGACCGACCCGCGACGTCACGGCTCGAGCTCCGCGGTCCAGTAGTCACGCCACGGCGACCCCTCCGGCAGCCAGTCGCGCCACTCCTCCGGCACGTCCACCTGGAGGACCGCCATCCACAACAGGTCGACCCCGTTCGGGGACCGCGGCCAACCCCGGAGCGGCATCCTCGCCTCCCGCGGTGTTCGATCCGCCTTCGCCCCGTTGCACGCGACGCACGCCGTGACGACGTTCGCCCAGCAGGTGACCGGCACGACCGAGCCGTCCGCGGTCCGGACCCGGCCGTTCTCCGACTGCGCCCGCGGGATGACGTGGTCGAGGGTCAGCTCGGCGAGGTCCGGCCGGCCGTTCGCCCGGGCCGGACGCCGCCCGCAGTACTGGCAGGCGTACCCGTCCCGCGCGAGCACGTTCTGCCGGTTGAACCGCACGCGGTTCCGGAACGCCTGGTACCGCCGGAGCACGACGACCGCCGGGTGCGGGATCCCGATCGTGGCCGACCGGATCATCCGCCCGGCGTACGCCTCGACCACCGACACCTTGTCCTCGAGCAGCAGCGAAACCGCGCGCTCCCAGGGCACGACCCGGAGCGGGGTCCAGTCCGCGTTCAACACGAGCACTGTACGTTGCACGAATCACCTCACGACGTCACGACCCGATCCCGGCCCCGCCGCGTCTCCGACCCGATCGACACCCCGAACGCACGAAGCCCCGGGGACCAGACGGTACCCGGGGCTTCACGGCGCGGTCGTCTCATTCGACGGCCTACCGCTGGTCCTCGGGACACCGGAGGCGTCCGCGAGCTTCGTCACTCGGCGTGGTGTATGCCACGCCCGCGGACCCGTTCGAGCAGCCCGGAGCGGTCGCCACGCGATGCAGGGGAGCCCGGCCCGCTGCGAAGCCCCGGTGCTGGCCGACCGAACGGCGGCATGGCTCGACCATCGACGCGTACATGGCGGCTCCGGGGTTCACCATCAGCTTGCTTCGACCGTCGGCGCCCGTCAAGCAGCGATCGCCCAGCCGTACCCGCAGGCCCCGACGAACATCCCCAGCCCGAGCGCCTCCGCGTACCGGATCCACGGCCGATCCGGCGCCGCCCCGAGCGCGATCCCCGCCGCCAGCCCGCCGAAGTGGGCGAACGGGTTGATCACCGGGATCAGCACCGACAGCAGCACGTTCACCGCCAGGAACCCGCCGAGCACCGGAC
>JBEBJW010000078.1:0-12193 GCA_040079715.1 Myxococcota bacterium
GACCTCCGCGGGGCCGGCGGCGGCGACCACCGCGCTCGCGCACGCCAGGGCGGCGTCGTCTCGGTCGGCGGCGAACAGGGCCCGGTCGGGGGCACGCGCGATCGGGTAGACCGCGTGGTCGCGCGCCACGGCCGCGGCCGCGGCCAGCCACCGGGCGTCGCCGGGCGGGGTGCGCTGGGCCACGATCAGCGTGACCACGCCCTCCGGGGCGGTGGAGACGCCGTCCGGAGCCGCGGGCACCCACCGGTAGCCGGTGGCGCCGGTGACGAGGTGCGCCGGGGCGTCGACGTCGCGCTCGATCTTGCGGCGGAGGCGATGGACCGACAGGGTGACCGCGCGCGACAGGACCCGATCGGCGTGGCCCCACACCCGGCGGTGCAGCTCGTCGCGGGACACGTCGCGGCCGGCGCGGGCGGTGAGGTACACGAGCAGCTCGCGCTCGGTGGGGGTGAGCCGCTCCTCGCCAGCGTCGCGGATCACGACGCCGTGATCGAGGTCGATCACCCCGTCGACGAGCAGGACGCGCACGTAGCCACCGCCATCGGTTGCATTCTACAGGAGCCATCGAGCCCCCGAAGGGCTACCCCAGGTCGTACATCGCCTCGACCTGCGCGAGGTCGGCTGGAGACGACCATGACCCGCCTGATCCTGCTGCTCGCTGCGTGCATCCCCGCCGACGAGACCACCGCGACCGATGCGGGCACCGACACCCCCACGAACAGCACCACCGGCGCCACCGGGGACACGGGGCCGACCGCGGACACGGGGCCGACCGGGTCGACGGGGGACACGGGCTCGACCGGGTCGACCGACACGGGTCCGACGTCGACGGGGTCCACCGGAGACACCGGGAGCGACACCCTCGAGGATCTGGCCGCCGGGACCTGGCTGCCGGTCTCGATCACCCAGGGCGGCGTGACCACCCCGCTGGTCGACGACCCGGCCCAGTACCTGATCCTCGACCCGAGCGGCAGCCTGACCTTCGGGTGTGGCAACGCGTCGAGCGGCACCTGGACCTTCGACCCGAACGCGCCTGCCCCTGCCATCGGGATCCTCCAGGTGGACCTGGGCTTCCCGGTGTCGTGGTACCTCCTGACGCTCGACGCGGGCGCGATGGTGTACGTCGAGGGCGGCGACCAGTTCGACTTCAGCCGCACCACCTGTCCCTGAGCGAGGGCGCGCCCCACGGCCATCGCGACGTCGATGTCGCGATCGGCGCGGGGCGGTCCCTCCCGATCGGCTTCGGTCCTCGCCCTCGGACCTGGCACGCGAACTGCTGTCTCGAGGGCCGGAGGTTCGAATGCACCGCCTGCTCCTCGCAGCGACCGTCGCCGTGACCGCCTGCACCGGGACCCCGGCGCCGACGGACAGCGGCACGAGCCCGAGCGACGCCTGCGCCCTCGCGGCCGACAGCGCGGTCTGCCCGGATTGCACCGACGGGCCGCTGACCTGCGGGTTCGCGGGGGTCGAGGTCACCGTCGGGAGCTGCGGCGAGTGTCAGTCGCGGGCGGCGCTGTACCAGGCCCTGTGCGACGCCGGGGAGACGGCGGACCGGGCGACGATCGAGTCCGGCACGGTGTGCCACGAACCGACCTGCGTGGTGTGGGCCGACACGTGCGTCGATCCGTGCGCCCAGCAGTGCGTCCGCGCGGACGAGGTCCCGACCGACACCACCTGCGACCTGGGCTGCCCGGACACCGCGCTGCCGGACCCCGGGATCTGCGCCTGGAACGGGACGGCCTGCGCCTTCGAGTGATCCGGAGCCCTACGGAGCGTCGGCGAGCAGCGCCCTCACCTTCCGAATCTGCTCGCCGACCTCGGTCCGGTCGAGCGAGATGCCTTGCCGCACCACGTGGGCCCGGGCCTCGTCCAGCGCCGCCCGTGCCCGGTCGTGGTCTCCGGTCGCCAGCGCGTGACGGGCGGTCAGCGCTTCCAGCAGCGCCGCCTCGAACCCCAGCGGATTCAGCGCCCTCGCCGCCGCGAGATCGGCCGCGGCGTCGGCGGTGCGACCGTGGTCCAGCAGGAACCCGGCGCGGCGGAGGCGGCAGCTCCAGTGCGGCTCGGGGAACGGAGCCGAAGCGGCGACCGCCTCGTCGAACCGGGCCTCGGACCCGTCGAGGCGCGCCAGGCCGACGAGGAACAGCCCCTGCGGATAGCGGTGGTCGATCGACCGCAGGATCGACAGCGCCTCGTTCAGCGCCCGGCGGGCCTCGTCCGGCGGGACCAGCGGGTTCAGCCCGAGGTTGCCCAGCGCGATGGCCTCGGCGGACCGATCGCCGAGCGCTCCGGCCACCTGCGCGACCCGCCGCGAGAGGTCGGCCCACTCCTCCAGCCGCCCCCCGATCATCGCGATCGCCGCGCGGTTGATTCGCATGTCGCACTGGAGGTTGCGGTCGCCGAGCTCCTCGAGCAGCGGCTCGAGCTCGGCGTACCACCGCTCGGCCTCGGCGGTCCGCCCCAGCGTCAGCGCGAACAGCGCGAGCCGGTCGAGCAGCGCCACGCGGAAGAACCGGTCGCCTTCCCGGGTGGCGAGCGCGAGCGCGCCCTCCACCCGGCGAACCGCCTCGTCGGTCCGGCCGGCCTGGAAGTCGAAGGTGCCGAACATCCGCTCCGCCCGATAGCGGTCCGACGGCCGGATCGCCCGGACCATCGCGGCCTCGAGCTCGAGGCGGGCCTCGCCGTGGGTGGCGCCGCGCAGGAGCGCCAGCCGCACCCGCTGGATCGCGATCGGCACGGCTCGCGCGGTCGGCAGCGCGCTCGCCCGATCGAGCAACGCGGCGGCCTCGTCTCCGCGGCCGGCGGTCAGGCGGTACTCGGCCAGCTTGACCAGCAGCGGCTCCTCCTCGGGCGGCGACGGGCCGAGCGCGAGCGCCCGCTCGTGCAGCGCGACCGACTCCGCCTGCGGACCGACGCGGTCGAGCACCGGCGCGGCGGCGAGCACGCACCCCGCGGCGAGATCGGCCTCCCCCGCGTCGATCGCCCACCGGGCGGCGGCCAGGATCGCGTCGAGGTCCCGCGACCGCTGGCGGTAGCGCTCCACGCAGCCGTGGACCTCGAGGGCGTCGCGCGCGCGCTCCGACCCGAACGTCGCGGCCCACTGCGCGAACCGCCGTTCGGTGCCCGGGTCGACCCGCCGGGCCGCAGCCCATCCGCGCACCGGCGCCAGCAGCGCGAACCATCCGCCGCCGAGCGAGCGGACCAGCGCGGTGGCAGCGAGGGCCGTGAGCCGATCGACGGTCGAGCCCGCCACCCGGACCACCGCCTCGGCCGCGTCGAGCGTGAACGGGCCGGGGAACACCGCGAGCTGGGACAGCGCCTCCCGCTCCTCGGGGCTGCAGGTCGACCAGGCCCAGTCGAGCACGGCCTCGAACCTCCGGTCCGGATCGCTCCCCCGCTCGAGCCGCTCAGCGAGCGCGGAAGCGCCGGACGCCGCCCTCGCCGCGGCGAGCTCGATCCCGAGCGGCACCCCGTCCAGCGCCCGAACCAGGCGGGCGACGCCATCGGGATCGTCGGCGTCGGCGTCCGGTCCGACCGCAGCCCGCGCGCGGGTCCGGAACAGCGCAGCCGCAGCGTCGGCGTCGAGCGGCCCGAGGGGGAGGACCGCGCCGCCGCGCACCCCCGCCGCGCGCCGGCTGGTGACGAGCAGCCGCAGGTCCGGAGCGGCGTCGAGCCAGGTGCCTGCCGGTTCCTCGATCGACGGCAGTCCGTCGAGGCCGTCCACCACGAGCAGGCACCGCCCTCGACCCGCCAGCGCGCGGCGCACCTGGCCCGGGGCGCCGTCCAGCGGCACGTCGAGGGCGCGGCCCACCGCGACCTCGAGGTCGGCCGCGTTCCCACAGGCGGACCCGTCCACGAACCAGACGCCGTCCCACCGCTCGCGGGTCTGGTGGACGAAGTGCAGCACCAGCCGCGTCTTCCCCATCCCGCCGAGCCCGGCCACCGTCAGGGCGCGCGTCGTGGCGAGCACCTCCTCGAGCCAGCGCAGCTCGCGCCCACGCCCGACGAACAGGTCACGCTCCGAGCGGGCCGGCGGCGGCGGGACCGAGCACTCCACCGCGACCTCGCCGACCAGCCGGAGGCCCTGGCGCGGCACGCTCTCGATCTCGATCCCAGCGGCGTCGCCGAGGGCCGCGCGGGTCTTGAACAGCAGCTGGCGCAGGGCGTTCGCGGAGACCACCGTGTCGGGCCACAGCGCCGCGTCGAGCCGCTCCCGAGGCACGAGGTGGCCCCGCTGGCGGAGGAGCGAGATGAGGAGCTCGAGGGACTTCGGCTGGATCGCGACCGGGACCCCGTCGCGCTGGAGCCGGAACGCGTCGGCGTCGACCAGGTGTGGCCCGAACCGGTAGCGCTCCATGGGTCTGCCTCGCCTGCACGCGGACTGTAACCCTCCCTCCGAAGCGGCAGCGATCCCGTCGTCGTCGGTGACGGGCGAGTCCGACCTCGTGGGTGACGGCCCTCTCGACGTGCGGTGCGGCCACAGCTCGTGGAGCACGACGCGAGGCGGTCGGAAGTACCACGCCGCTCCGGACCATGTCTCCGATGCTGCCAACGGGCGACTTCGCGTCGACACCCGTTCCCCGGGGGCGCTGCCCGGAGCCGGGCGTCGGGGCCCGTGTTCACCCCGGTTCACCCCGGTTCACATCGATGAACAACGGACGCGGAGGATGCCGTCCCCATCGAAGTCCCGAAGGTCACACAGCTGTACAATCGCGGCTTCGCAGCGACGCAATACCAGGTCGGCGCACCCCCCGCTGGGGTCATCCTCGGAGCGCCGGGCCGGACATCGATCCAGCGTCTCCAGCGGATTTAGTTGCGCGCTCCTGTGAAACCACGGATTCGAGGTCGACATGGTCCTCACGACGCTGACGTTCGCGTACGACTTCCCTCCGGCCAACCACAGCGGGATGGGGACCCACATCCACGAGCTGGTGCGCGGGCTGGGCGCGGCCGGTCGGACCGGGCACGTGCTGGTGCCCGATTCGGGACCGGTGGACGGGCTCCCGCCGTCGCCGGGGGTGGTGGTGCACCGCGTACCGATGAGCGCCGAGACCCTGTCCATCGATCGGGCCGACGGCAGCAAGACCGGAGCGCTGTTGAGGTCGGCGAACCACGATCTCCTCGGCTACGCCGCTCGTCTGGTCGAGGACGGGCTCTCGGTCGACCTGCTCCATTGCCACGACTTCTACTTCACGCCCGCGGCCCTGGAGCTGCGTCGGACGCTCGGAGTGCCGCTGGTGTCGACCGTCCACCTCGCGTTCGACCCGATGCAGCGGTTCTGGGGCCACCCGATCGATCGCACCATCGCGGCGCTGGAGCGGGAGATGGCGCTCCGGTCCGACGCGGTCATCACCGTCAGCCGATCCATGGCGGACCTGCTGTCCGAGACCCACGGCGTCCCCAGCGAGCGGCTGCACGTCGTGTACAACGGCTTCGACCCGGCGGCGTTCCGCGCTGCGGACGAGCCGCTACAGGCCATCCGCAGTCGCCACCGGCTGCCCGACGGTCCGCTGGTGCTGTACGCCGGGCGGGTCTCTCCGATGAAGGGGGTCCTCGAGCTCGTCCGGTCCGCCAGGGCGGTCGTCCGGCAGCGACCCGAGGTCCACTACCTGATCGCCGGGGTCACCCCGGTGATCGACCGCGCCTACGAGGGCGAGATCCGAGCGGTCCTCGCGGACGACCCGCTCCTGGCGAGCCGGGTCCGGTTCCTCGGCCGGGTGGATCGCTCCGAGCTGGCCGCCCTGTACCGGGTCGCCGCGCTCGCCGTGGTCCCGTCGGCGTACGAGCCGTTCGGCTACGCGGCGACCGAGGCCATGGCCAGCGGTGTCCCCGTGGTGGCGTCCAGCTCGGGCGGCCTGGCCGAGGTCGTGGACGAGGGATGCGGGGCGCGGGTCCCGTGGAACGAAGACGCGACGGGCGCCCGGAGCGTGGACGTGGACGCGCTCGCGCTGGCGCAGACCCGCCTGCTCGCAGACCCCGTCGCGGCCGCTGCGATGGGTCGACGCGGCGCGGCGATGGTGGCGGAGCGGTTCTCGCTCGAACGGATGGTCCGCGGCACCGCTCGGGTGTACGACGCGGTGGCCTCGTGACGGCGCCGGCGACCGAGGTGCTGCGACCCGCGATCCCCGCCCTCGGCTGGGGGGATCGGCTGCGGTTCGCCGCCCGGCTGCTCCGCTCCGGCCCCGCCGACGCGTTCCGGTGGGCGCACCAGCGGTTCGGACCGACGATCCGGGTCGGCCTCCCCGGCCGGACCCTCGTCTCCGTCACCGACCCGGACGACGTGGAGCGGGTCACGCGCTCCGAGTTCTACAAGTTCGGCAAAGGCGACATCGACGCCGACCTGGTCCCGATGTGGGGCTCGAACAACGTGTTGTCGGCGCACGGCGACGTCTGGCGGGCCCAGCGGCGCGCCTGCCAGCCGGTGTTCGCCCCGACCCGGGCCCCGGTGGTCCAGGAGATCGTGGTGCGCCACGCCCGGAGGCTGTTGGACCCGCTGGTCGACGAGGCTGGCCACGGGCCGCTGCGCCGCGAGCTGTACCAGGACCTGCGGCGGATCGTGATGTCGTCGTGCTGCGAGGACTGGTTCGGGGTGACCGACCCCGCCGAAGCCCGCCGGATCAGCGACGTGCTCACCCGGGTGAGCGACGTGACGACCCGGCTGGTCGCGCGCCCGGTCAAGATCCCCCGGTCCGTGCCGACCCCGCTCAACCTGCGGTACCGCGCTCGTCTCCGCGAGCTGGACGCGGTCGTGGCCGAGCTGATCGGACGCCCGACCGACCGGCCCGACGACCTGCTCGGCCAGATGCTCCGCGCCAGCGGCTCGGTCGCGCCCGACCAGCTCCGCGGCAACCTCGTGGTGTTCCTGGTCGCGGCCTACGAGACCCCGTCCCTCGGTTGGGCGCTGTTCTTGCTCGGACGTCACCGGGAGGTCGCGGAGCGCGCTGCGGCCGAGGTCGACTCGGTGCTCGGCGGCGCGGACCCGACCGTCGCCGACCTGAAGCGCCTGGTGTTCCTCGACGCGTGCCTGCTCGAGGCGCTCCGCCTCCACCCGCCGTCGCCGGTGCTGTTCCGGGAGGCGCTCGAGGACGTGCAGCTCGCGACCGGCCGGGTCGAGGCGGGCGAGACCGTGGCCATCGCCGCCTGCGCGCTCCACCTCGATCCGCTCACCTGGCCCGATCCCGACAGCTACCGCCCCGAGCGGTTCCTGGACCGCCGGACCGACGGCCTGTCGTTCCTGCCGTTCGGCACGGGGCCTCGGGCCTGCATCGGCGCCGCGGTCGCCATGCAGACCAAGAAGACGCTGGTCGCGATGCTGCTGCAGCGGTTCCGGTTCGCGGTCGACGACGGGTACGCGCCCGTCCCGAACGACCCCCTCCGCCCTCACCCGTCGGGCTCGGTGCCCGCGACCCTCACCCTTCGCCCTCGGTCCGCGAGGGATGGGAGCCCGAATGTCCGCTGAAGACCGTCCCGTTCACGCCCTCGGCCTCCAGGTCTACACGCTCCGGGCGCTCGGAGCGCTGATCGACACCCGTGCCCGGATCGCGCTGTCGCCCGAGGTCCGGCGCTGCATCGCGGACGGGGCTGCGTTCGTCGCGCGGAAGTGCCAGGAAGAGCGCTACATCTACGGGGTCAACACCGGGTTCGGATCGCTGTGCGAGCGGCGGGTCGAGCCGGACGAGCTCGAGCTCCTCCAGTACAACCACGTCGTGTCGCACGCGTGCGGCGTCGGGGAGTGGGTGCCCGAGCGCCTGTCGCGTCTGGTCGTCCTGATCAAGCTGCTGACGTTGCGGACCGGGCACACCGGCATCGGCGTGGACACGGTCGAGGCGATGCTCGAGCTGTACAACCGCGACCTCGTCCCGGCCATCCCGAAGCGAGGGACGGTCGGGGCGAGCGGGGATCTCGCGCCGCTGGCCCACCTCGCGCTCCCGCTGCTGGGCCTCGGGCACGTCCACCACGACGGACGGGTGGTCGCCGCCGCGGAGCCGCTCGCAGCGGCCGGGATCCGCCCGATCCGCCTCGGCCCGAAGGAGGGGTTGGCGCTGACCAACGGCGTCCAGTACATCAACGCCATCGCGGTCGATTGCCTGCTCGAGCTGCGCTCGCTCGTGGGCGCCGCCGATGTCGTGGCCTGCCTGAGCCTCCAGGCGTTCTCCGCGTCCCGGACGTTCTATCAGCCGCTGTACCAGGGCACCTCCCTCCACGTCGATCGGATGACGGTCGCTCACAACCTGTGCCGGTTGCTGGAGGGGAGCAACCACTGGACGCTCCCCACGGCCAACCGCTCGATGCAGGACCCGTACTCGTTCCGGTGTCTGCCGCAGGTGCACGCCGCCGTCCGGCAGGTGTACCACTTCGCGCTGCAGACCATCGAGCGCGAGATCAACGGGGTGTCGGACAACCCGCTGTTCTTCCCGGAGCAGGACCAGATCCTGTTCGGCGGCGCGCTCCACGGCGAGTCCACCGCGATGGCGATGGACTTCCTGGCGATCGCGACCTGCGAGCTGGCCAGCATCTCCGAGCGCCGCACCCAGCAGCTGCTGTCCGGAGAGCGCGGGCTGCCGGACTTCCTCGTCACCAAGCCCGGGGTCAACTCCGGTCTGATGGTGGCGCAATACACCTCGGCCGCGCTGGTCAACGAGTGCAAGGTGCTCGGCTCGCCGGCCAGCGTGGACACCATCGGCACCTGCCAGCAGCAGGAGGACCACGTCAGCATGGGCGGGACCTCCGGCTACAAGCTCCAGCAGGTGCTGGAGAACTGCCGCACCGTCCTCGCGATCGAGCTGTTGACCGCGGCGCAGGCCGTCGACCTCGCGCGCGGGCTGGAGCTCTCCCCGGTCACCCGCGACGTCCACGCGGCGTTCCGCCGAGAGGTCAGGTTCCTCGACGTCGACCGGGTGCTGGCCGACGACATCAACTGCGCGACCCGGTTCGTCGCGACCCACGCGCCGCAGTGGGTGGACCGGTTCGAGCTCGTGGGGGCGGCGTGACCCGGATCCTGACCGACGCCCAGCGCGCAACCATCCGGGAGCGGATGGAGCGAGCCCGGGACCGAACGCCGGCCCAGGCGCCCGCGAGGCTCGCCCGGTCGACCGCGCCGCTGTCGTTCGCCCAGGAGCGGATGTGGTTCCTGGACGAGCTGGAGCCGGAGTCCCCGGCCTACGTCGAGCACGTGCTGCTGCGGATGGTGGGCCCGCTGGCGGTCGAGGCGCTGCGGGGCGCGCTCCAGCGCGTGGTCGACCGGCACGACGCGCTGCGGACGAGGTTCGTCCACCGCGGGTCCGGCGTGGTCCAGGAGGTGTGTTCGGGGGTCGCGCCGGCCTGGGCCGAGGTCGACCTCGCGGACGACGCAGAACGCGAGCTGCGGCGCCAGGCCACCGCGGAGGCGCGGCGGCCGTTCGATCTCGGCGTGGCGCCCCTGCTCCGCGCCACCTTGTTCCGCCTCGGGCCCGCGGACCACGCCCTGTTGCTGGTGAACCACCACATCATCTCCGACGCCTGGTCCCGGGGGATCCTGCTGCGCGAGCTGTGCGCGGCGTACGCCGAGGCCACCGGCGGGCCGGTCGCCGCGCTGCCCGCGTTGCCGGCCCAGGTGGGCGACCACGCCGTCTGGACCCGCGAGCGGGCGGACCGGGGCGACCTCGAACCGCACCTCGCCGCGTGGCGCCGGCAGCTCGCCGGGCCCCCCACCCTGCTCGACCTGCCGACCGACCGACCGCGGCCCCGGGTGCCGACCCACCGCGGCGGGGTCCACGCGTTCGAGGTGCCGGCCCGCCTGGCGGCCGCAGCCGACGAGCGCGCCCGGGCGGCGCGCGCCACGCCGTTCATGGTGCTGCTCGCCGCGTTCGACGTCGTCCTGGCGCACGCGAGCGGCGTGGACGACCTGTGGGTGGGCACGGTGACCGCGGGGCGCGACCACCGCGCGTTCGAGGACGTCGTCGGCTGCCTGATGAACACCCTGGTCGTCCGCGCGTCGCTCGCCGGCGACCCGACGTTCTCCGAGGTGGTCGATCGGGTGCGGGCGGCGACCGAGCACGCGCTGACCCACGCCGCGGTGTCGTTCGAGCAGCTGGTGGCCGACCTCCGGCCCGCGCGGGACCCGGGGCGCAGCGCCCTGTTCCAGGTCCTGTTCACCCTGCAGAACGCGCCGACCGGGGCCCTCGACCTGCCTGGCCTCGAGGTGACCGCGCTCCAGCTCGACGCCGGCACGTCGCGCCTCGATCTCACGCTCGAGCTCGTCCCGCGCGAGGGCGGCGGCTACACGGGCCGCCTCGAGTACAACGCCGACCTGTTCGACGCGTCGACCGCGGAGCGGCTCGCCGAGCGGTACGTCGCCGTGCTGTCGGTGGCGCTCGCCGCGCCGTCCACCCGGCTCTCGGACCTCCCCCGGTTCGGCCCCGCGGAGGCGGCATCGGTGGAGCGGTTCTCCCGCCCGGACGTCGCGCTGGCCGGGTCGTCGGGCCCGTTCGTCGACCGGTTCGCGGCCCAGGTCGCGCGGACCCCGGACGCCGTGGCGCTGGTCGGCGCGGGGCGCGCGTGGACCTACGGCGAGCTCGACCGCTGGTCGACCGACCTCGCCCGGCGCGTGCCCTCCGGCGCGCGGGTGGCGGTGTGCCTCGACCACGGACCCACGCTCGTCGCCACCCTGATCGCGGTGTGGAAGGCGGGCTCCAGCTACGTCCCGCTGGACCCCGAGCATCCTCCGGACCGCCTGCGGCTCGTGATCGAGGACGCCGGCGCCGCGGCGGTGCTCACGTCGGGAGCGCTCACCGGGCGTGTCCCGGCGACGAAGGCGCCGCTGCTGCGGATGGACGCGCCGACCGCCCCCGGTCCCGCCGCTGCGCCCGCCCGCGATGATGCCGGAGAGGCCTACGTCTTCTACACGTCGGGGTCCACCGGCGTGCCGAAGGGGGTGGTGGTCGACCACCCGAACCTGGCGTCGTTCTTCGACGCGATGGACCAGCGCCTCGGCGACGAGACCGGCGTCTGGCTGGCGCTCACGAGCTTCGCGTTCGACATCTCGATCCTGGAGCTGCTGTGGCCGCTCACCCGCGGGTTCCGGGTGGTCGCGCCCACGGCCGGCGACATCGAGGCCGTGGAGGGCGGCGGCGTCGAGGTCCGGCCGCTCGACTTCGGCCTGTTCTTCTTCGCGTCGACCGACACCGACCGCGCGGACCCGTACGGGCTGCTGCTCGAGTCCGCGCGGTTCGCCGACGACCACGGCCTGTGCAGCGTGTGGACCCCGGAGCGCCACTTCCACGCCTTCGGGGGCTCGTTCCCGAACCCCGCCGTGGTCGGGGCCGCGGTGGCCGCCGTCACCCGCCGGATCGCGATCCGCGCGGGCAGCGTGGTGTTGCCGCTCCACCACCCCGCGCGCGTGGCCGAGGAGTGGGCCGTCGTGGACCAGCTCTCGGGCGGCAGGGTCGGCGTGTCGGTCGCGTCCGGGTGGCACGCGGACGACTTCGCGCTGGCGCCGGCCGCCTGGGCGACGCGCCGGGAGACGCTGCAGGCCCACCTCCGGACCGTCCGACAGCTGTGGCGGGGCGAGGCCGTGCAATTCCCGAACGGTGTCGGAGCGCCGATCGAGGTCCGCACGCACCCGCGCCCGGTCCAGCCCGAGCTGCCGGTCTGGGTCACGTCGTCGGGCGACCCGGCCACCTTCGCCCTGGCCGGCACGCTCGGGGCGGGCCTGCTCACCCACCTGCTCGGCCAGTCGGTCGACGGCGTCGCCGCCAACATCGCCACCTACCGCGAGCGCTGGCGCGAGGCGGGCCACCCGGGACACGGCCACGTGGCGCTGATGCTCCACACCTACCTGGGTGAGGACCTGCAGCAGGCCAGGGACGAGGTGCGGGAGCCGTTCTGCGCCTACCTCCGGAGCTCGGTCGGGCTGATCCGCAACCTCGCGCGCTCGGTCGGCGTGGACCTGGACGCGGCGGAGTTCGGAGAGGACGACCTGCAGGCCCTGCTGGACCACGCGTTCGACCGGTACGCCGACGACGCCGCGCTGTTCGGCACGGTCGACAGCTGCGCCGCGCTGGTCGACCGGCTCCGCACCATCGGGGTCGACGAGGTGGCCTGCCTGGTGGACTTCGGCGTCCCGCGGGCGCGGGTGCTCGGCGAGTCGTTCCGGCGGGTGCATCCCGATGCGGCCTTCTTCATCGTGGTCATCGACCACCCGCTGAAGGTGCGCCTG
>JBEBJW010000079.1:0-12166 GCA_040079715.1 Myxococcota bacterium
GGGCACTGGATGGGCCTGTTCCACACGTTCCTGGGCGGCTGCAACGGCGGCGACTCCGTCGCCGACACGAACGCCGAGGCGAGCGCCGCGTTCGGCTGCCCGCAGAACCGCGACACCTGCAACGCGGCCGGGAACGACCCGATCACGAACTACATGGACTACACGGACGACGCGTGCATGTTCGAGTTCACCAGCGGCCAGGACACGCGGATGGACAGCCAGTTCACCTCGTTCCGGTTCGGGAACTGATCTCCACCTGACCGTCGGGCGCGGGCTGTCCCGCACCCCTCAGGTCGACCACGGCGCGAGGCGGGCTCACCCCCACCTCGCGCTGTTTTTTTTGGGCCTCCGCCCCACCCTTCAGGCGACGTTCGGTCGGGCGGGACGCTCGGCACCGACCTCAGGGCGCGGTTCGGACCACCCGGCAGCGCGCTGCGTCCCCGTCGTCGACGCTGACCTCGTCGTTGCCGACCCACCGGACCGTGGTGCCGTCGCTCGCGACGAACGGGCACTGGACCATCCGCCCGGACTCGAACGACAGCTCGAGCTGGGTCGGGCCGGGGCCGATCCGCGCCGCGCCCTTCGTCTGGAGGACCACGTCGCCGACCTGCGCCTGGGCGTCCGCCGGGAACCACACCTCGACCCGCACCTTGTGGTCGTCCGGGGCCGGCGCGCCGCCCGCCCCGGCGCTCGACCCGACCCGGAGGAACTTCAGCAGCGCCAGGAACCCGAGCGCCGCCACCAGCACCCCCAACACCCCGACGAACACGAACGGCGAGCTCGACTGGACCACCGACGCGCGTGGCGTGTTGGTGGTGATCGCACCCGTGACCTCCTTGATGAACTCCTCTTCCTCCTGCTGGACCTGGTCGTCCGGGGTCGAGCGCTGGCGCGACTCGTAGATCGGCAGGACGGTGCTCCGCGCGAACTCCTCGATGTTGATGTGGTACCGGCGGTCGATCGCGTACAGGAGCTGCTCGATGTCGCGCTGACAGTCGATCGCAGACGGCCTGAAATCTCGATTGTAGGCGCACATCCGCCGGATGAGATCCCGGAGGTCCTCGGTGGCCGGGGCGGACATCCCCTGGACCGCGACCTGCTGGAGGTGGCGGTTCATCGCCTGGTCGTGGCTCATCGGGTTGATCGACAACACCATCGTCCGCCCGGTGAGCAGCTCGAACAGGGTCATCCCGGCGGAGTACACGTCGACCGACGGGCTGTCGGACACGCCGTCGAGCCGCTCCGGCGCCATGTACGGCCGGCTGCCCATCACCACCGACTCGGTCCGCGCCTCCCGCCCCTCGAACTCGCCGCGCGCGATCCCGAAGTCGAGGACCTTCACCTCGCCGTGGATCGACATCATGATGTTCGACGGCTTGATGTCGCGGTGGATGATCCGCAGCGGGTTGCCGTTCTCGCCGATCGCCTCCGCGTAGGCCGCGTGGAGCGCCATGCAGGTCAGCCGGATCACCTCGAGCGCGATCGCCGCCGGCAGGCCCTGCTTGAACCGGATCAGCAGCCGGTCGAGCGACACGCCCTGGACGTGCTCCATCACCACGACCGGGCGCCCGTTGATCTCGCGCAGCCCGTCGACCCGGACGATGTTCGGGTGGGTGATCGCGGCGAGCAGCTTCGCCTCGTCCCGCGTCCGGTTCAGGATCTTCTTGTTGGTGGCGTACGCGCCCTTCAGGATCTTGAGCGCGACCTTCCGGCGCAGCGGGTCGGTCTGGACCCGGGCCACGCACACCGTGCCGAACGAGCCCTCGCCGAGGATCTCCACGATCTCGAACTGGCCGGCCGAGCGCTTCACGCGCTGCCTCGGCTCGGGATCGCGCCCACCGACGACACGACCAGGGTGGGGCCCACCGACGACATCACCAGGGAGAGCGCCAGGGAGTGAGCTCGCGTCACCGGTTCGCCTCCGCTCCACACCACGACGGGGAGACTATACCAGCAGCCGGCGCCGGGTCCGATCGGCGGCAGGTCGGTGCGGTTACAACCGACGGTCGGCCGACCGTCGGCGGAGCGCCACCGCCCCGAGGACCAGCAGCCCGCCGAGGCCGAACCCGGCGCTCCCAGCCCCGCCGCTGCACCCGCACCCGCCGGCGTGTCGCTCGGGCAGGCCCGGGTCGATCACCACGAGGTAGCTGCGCGCGGGCGGCGACCACCGGGTGCCGTCGCCGACCAGCAGCTCGAACACGTGGGTCCCGGCGCGATCGACGGTGAACGCGGGCTCGGCCTCGGTCGCGTCGGACAGGGTGACCTCGGGGCCGGCGATCTGGGTCCACCGGTACACGAGCTCGACCCCGGACGGGCCGGTGGATCCCGTGCCCGACAGCACCACCGTGTCGCCGAGGTACGCGAGGAACGGGGCGCCGGCGTCGGCGTGGAACCCGGAGGTGCCGACCGGCGGATCGCCGGTGTTCGTCGGGTCGCTCGTGGTGCCGGTCGTTGTGCCCGACGTGGAGCCGGTCGGGGTCGACGTCGTGTCGGTCGTGGTGCCGGGGCCGGTGGTGGTCGTGGTCCCGGTCGGGGTGAACGTGGTCTCGCTCCGGATCATGTTCCAGAACGAGGCGTCGTCGCCGTCGTAGTGCAGCGCCCAGAACCCGAACCCGGAGACCTGCGCCACGTCGCGCGTGTACACGATCCGCTCGCGGACGCTCTCCTCGTCGCCGTACCAGATCTGGTCGCCGCCGCCGTACGTGTACGGGGTGAGGCTGTCCCCCTCCCAGTTCCGGCCGTAGCTCGCCTCGTCCGCCCACGCGTCCGAGAACACCACCGAGCTCCCGGTGCCGTTGGTGCCGGTCGGGACGCTGTTGTTGCTGGTCGGCCACGACATCCCGTACAGCGGCAGCCCGAGGATGATCCGGGACGGATCCGCGCCGTACGTCAGGTAGTCGTCGATCGTCCACGACAGGGAGTACGACTGGACGCCGCTCCACACCGTGCCGGATCCGGCGTACAGCGGGTCGCTCGGCCCGGCGTAGTCGGACCCGCCCCAGTGGTATCCGTAGCCCATGATGAAGATGTCGGCGTACTGGGTCAACTGATCGTAGTCCCACGATCCCGCCCAGTCGACCGACGGGCCCGCCAGGACCACCTCGCCGACCGCGGCCTCGAGATCCCGGGTGAACGTCACCATCTCGGACTTGACCGCGTACGGCAGGCCCTCGAAGTCGATGTTCACGCCGTGGGCGCCGGTGTCCGCCTTCCAGGTCACCAGCTCGTCGATCAGCTCGTTCCGACTGGTCGCGGACGACAGCAGCGCCTCGAGGCTCGACGGGCTGAAGTTCGTGACGCACAGGTGGACGTGGACCCCGTACGGAGCGGCGATCGCGACCGCGTCGTCGGCGATGTCCCACTTCGAGGTGTCGTACAGCGTGCCGTCGCTGTTGACCCCGGCGCTGAAGATCGCGATGTCGGTCAGATCGTCCCACGGGACCGTGGACAGATCGTCGCTCCAGTACGCCTGGTACCCGTAGACCCGGATGTCCGGTCCGGGCGTGGGGATCGGGAGCGGCCCGCGCGACGGGACGGTGGCCGGCCGGAGCGCGCCGCCGTACTGCGCGACCTGCTGGGCGTGGGGACCGGTCGGCTCCGACACCACCGGTACCGGCATCGCGTACGCGGACAGGGACAGCAGCAGCACGGGCGACCTCCGAGAAGCCGTGGTTCTACACCCGGACCCGGACCCGCGCAACCGACCCGGTCAAGGACGCAGGAGCCGCGCGAGCCCGAGCCCGATCGCCCCCCCGGCGAGCGACACCGCGAGGTTCGCGCCGACGTTGATCGCGGCGGTCGACAGCGGCATCCGGAGCGTCTCGATCGAGAACGTGCTGAACGTGGTGAATCCGCCGCAGAACCCCGTCCCGATCGCGGCCTTCGCCGTCGGCGACAGGCGCGGATCGACCGTGGCGACGCCGACCACCACCCCGAGGATCAGCGTGCCGACGCCGTTCACCGCGAGGGTCCCCCACGGGAACGACGGGCCGAGCCACCGGGCGAGCCCGAGCGTCAGGAGGTACCGGGCGACCGAGCCGATCGCGCCGCCGATCGCCACGGCGGCGACCAGCTTCACGGCTCCACCGGCTTCGCCATCGGCGTCGCGGCGGTGGGGCCGGCCAGCGGCGACTCCGCCGTCTTCTCGGCGGTGGCGTCGTCGGCCGGCGCCGGCTGCAACCAGCTCGGATCGAGCTCCGGCGGCCGCACCACCACCTCCATCACCCCCGACTTGCCGACCCGCACCGGCACGACCTCCTTCGAGATCCCGGTGTCGCCGCCGAGGCCGAACCACACGTGGGCCTCACCCCCGACGGTCTGCAACAGCCCGAACAGCAGGTACGGCAGCCGCCACCACCAGCCGCCGGGCTCCACCACGAGCTCCTCGCGACCCATCACGATCGTCCACCGTGTCGCATGGATCCGGACCTGTCGCTGTTGCTTGAGGTGGACCAGCGCCGCGCGGGTGTTCGGCGACTCCATGTACCCGACGTGCATCCGCACGCTGGTCACGTTGTCGCCGAACTGGCGGACGTCGAACCGCTTCTCGCGCCAGTACGGCATCGGCTCCTGGACGACCGAGAACAGCGTGAGGTGCTTCGGCACGGCGCCGTACCGGTCGACGAACTTCAGCAGCACGATCGGGACCGGGTCGTCGAAGTCCTGGACCCGCTCCTGGGTCAGGAACACCATCGCGCGGGTCAGCTCCGGCATCCGCCGCTTCAGCTCCACCAGCTGGCGGACGGTGAACCGGTCGACCTTCGCGTACGCCGCGCCGAGCTTGAGCCGCCCCGTGCGCCAGACCTGCATCGTGACGAACAGCAGGATCGCGATCACCAACGGGACCCAGGCGCCGCTCGCGATCTTGACCACGTTCGCGCCGAGGTACGCGAGCTCGATCGTCCCGAACGTCCCGAACACCACGACCGTCGGCGCGAGGGGCCACCGCCACCGCCGGCGGGCGACGAACGCGAGGGCGACGGTGGTGGCGGTCATCGTCCCGGTCACCGCGAGACCGTACGCGGCGGCGAGGTTGCTCGCGTGGTGGAACTCGAGCACCAGCCAGCAGCACCCGAACCACAGCCCCCAGTTGACCGCGGGCATGTAGATCTGGCCCTCGATCTCGCGGTTCGTGTGCACGATCGAGACCCGCGGCAGCAGCCCGAGGTTGATCGCCGACCGGGTCAGGCTGAACGCGCCGGAGATGAGGGCCTGACTCGCGATGATCGTCGCGCAGGTCGCGAGGATCACCATCGGCACCTGCAGCGGGCCGGGCACCATGCTGAAGAACACGTTGCCCTTCTCGATCGGGGCGCCGGACAGCAGGAACGCGCCCTGGCCGAAGTACGACAGGACCAACGCCGGATACACGAGCGCGACCCATGCCCGACGGATCGGCACCGGACCGAAGTGCCCCATGTCGGCGAACAGCGCCTCGCCCCCGGTGATGCACAGCACCACCGAGCCGAGGACCGCGACGTCGCCGGCCAGCCCGCGGGTGAACAGGAACGACAGCGCCTGGAGCGGCGACAGGGCCGCCAGGATCTCGGGATCGCGGACGATCGCGATCAGCCCGAACGCCGCGATCACCGCGAACCACAGCACCATCACCGAGCCGAACAGCCGCCCGACCCGATGGGTCCCGTGGTACTGCACCATGAACAGGCCGGTGATGATCACGATCGTGGCGGGTACGACCAGCCACTCGAGCCGCTCGTCGGCGACCGCGATCCCCTCGACCGCGGACAGGACCGAGATCGCCGGCGTGATCAACGCGTCCCCGTACAGGAGGGCGGAGGCGAACACGAGGACCACCCCGACCACCGCGGCCGATCGACCGCCGAACGATCGGATCTGCGACAGCAGGGCGAACGTCCCGCCCTCGCCGTTGTTGTCGGCCCGGAGCGCGATCGCGATGTACTTGCCGAACGCGATCAGGGTCAACGTCCAGAAGATCAGGCTGCACGCGCCCACGATGTCGCTCGAGGTCGACACCGCACCGCTGTGGCGGACCTCGCTCCAGGTGTAGAGCGGGCTGGTGCCGATGTCCCCGTACACGACCCCGGCCGCCCCGATCGCGAGCGCGAGCCACCGCTCGGTCAGGTGGGCGTTCGGGCCGGGGCGGGTGCGCCCGTGGGAGCGTTCGAAGTCTTCGTCGGTCGGCGGGTCGGACCCGGCGTTCCGAGGTTCGGGCGGGCTCTGCACGTTGGTTCCACGAAAGGGTGACCGCTGTAACGTGGGTCGCGGATCGGCGCCCAGACCGGGCCCCGTCCCCAGGGTGGACGGGGTGATGTCGAAGTGATATCATTCTGATGTCGAAACAGGGAGGTCGGTGATGTCCGAGCAGAAGCAGGCCTGGCGCGTGAACGGGTTCGCGATGCTGGCGGCGTTGTTCGCAGCGGGGGGCTTGTTCACCTGGGTGTTCGTGACCCGGATCGACGCGCTGGACCACGGCGGGTCCCCGGTCCCGGTGCTGGCGGCGGTGGCGGGGTGGGTGGTGACCGGCCTGCTCGCCCCCGGCCTGGTCGCGCTCCAGCCGAACGAGGCGCGGGTGCTGCTGTTCTTCGGCAAGTACATCGGCTCGCTCGACGACAGCGGGTTCTGGTGGGTCAACCCGCTGACGATCAAGCGGAAGGTGTCGATGCGGGTCCGGAACTTCAACAGCGAGAAGCTGAAGGTGAACGACGCGCTCGGCAACCCGATCGAGATCGGCGCGGTCGTGGTGTGGTCGGTGACCGACCCGACGCGCGCGCTGCTCGACGTGGAGTCCTACGAGACGTTCGTCGCGATCCAGGCGGAGTCCGCGATCCGAACGCTCGCCCAGCGGTACCCGTACGACGCCCACGAGGAGGGGCACCCCTCGTTGCGCGCGAGCCCGGACGAGATCGCGCACGAGCTCGGCAAGGAGCTCCAGCACAAGCTCGGCGTGTGCGGGGTCCACGTGTCCGACGCGCGGATCACCCACCTCGCCTATGCGCCGGAGATCGCGCAGGCGATGCTCCGACGGCAACAGGCGCAGGCGGTGATCGCCGCCCGCAAGCAGATCGTGGAGGGCGCGGTGTCGATGGTCCAGATGGCGCTCGATCGCCTCGCCGCGCAAGGGGTCGTGGAGCTGGACGAGGAGCGCAAGGCGAACATGGTGAGCAACCTGATGGTGGTCCTGGTCAGCGACAACGACGCCCAGCCGGTGATCAACGCGGGCACGCTGTACTGACCGTCGCTCGACCGTCGACAGGGAGACGGCATGGCCGAGAAGAAGCGGTTCCTGCTCCGGATCGACGCCCAGCTGTACGCAGCGCTGGAGCGGTGGGCGGCGGACGACCTGCGGAGCGTGAACGGCCAGCTCGAGTACCTGCTCGGCGACGCGGTGCGCAAGGCCGGGCGCGCCCGAGGGGTCGAGCCCGCGCGGGGGGCTCCGGCGGCGACCGAGTCGACCGAGGCGAGCGGCGACTCCGACGAGCCGGATTCCCCGCTCGACCGCTCGGGGCTGGATTCGTCCGAGACCGCTCCGCCGTCGCGCGCGACCGTGAAATAGGAGCCTGGGGACGCGCGTACGGTCAGGCAGGATCGGTTGCCTCGACCTCCACGTGGGGCTACGCTCCCCACTGACGAACGGAGCACGTACATGGGGTTCTTCGACCGCCTGGCGAACGTCTGGCGCGGATTCCTCAGCCTGTGGGTTTCGGACCTCGAGTCCCGCAACCCAGAGGCGGTCTACGAATCGGCGATCGACGAGCGCGTGCGCAAGCACCGGGACCTCAAGAAGGCGGTCTCCGGGATCGTGTACCTGCGCAACAAGCTCTCGACCGAGCTCGAGTCGAAGGAGCGCGAGCTCAAGGAAGTCATGACCCAGCTCCCCGTCGCCCTCGAAGACGGGGAAGACGAGGTCGCGATGGTCCTGATCCAGAAGAAGGACGAGCTCACCTCGTCGATCGAGGCGTTGTCGGTCGAGCTCAAGCGGATCAGCGACCAGGCGGAGGAGGCCAAGTCCGGCCTGCTCGCGTTCCAGGGCGACATCGAGAAGCTGAAGCGCGAGAAGGAGCAGATGCTCGCCAAGAAGGCCAACGCCGAGGCGAGGATCCGGATCCAGGAGACCCTCGACGGGTTGTCGACCGAGGCCGACGTGAAGGCCCTCGAGAACGTGCGGGAGCACATCTCGAAGCTCCAGGCCGAGGCGGACATCGGCAGCGAGATCCAGGGCGACTCCCTCGACTCGAAGCTGAAGAAGATCAAGGAAAAGGCGGCGAACAGCTCTGCGCGCAGCCAGCTCGACGAGATGAAGCGCCAGATGCAGTCGCGCAAGGCCTCGGTGGCCGAAGGCGGCGCGTCGGTGAAGAAGACGATCTGACGCGATAGGTGCGGGGGCACGGTCGACCGCCGGTCGCGGACGCCGTTCAGGGCCGGTATGCACTCGGACTCCTCCACGCCATCCACCGAGGTCTCCGCCCCGGAGATCGCCGACGCTCCGCGGAGCCCCTCCGTGGGCCCCACGCCGAGCGCGCGGTGGTGGTCGCGGCTCCTGGCCGGACGGTCGACCCGCGACAAGGTCCACCTCGCGCTGCTCGCGGTGGTGATGGTCGGGGTGGTCGCGCACCAGGCGGCGCTGTTCAACTGGTTCGTCGAAGACACCGCGATCTCGTTCGCGTACGCCAGGAACCTGATCCACGGGGAGGGGCTGGTCCCCTACCCCGGCGCCGAGCGGATCGAGGGGTACTCGAACCCCACCTGGGTCGCGATCCTGGCGGTGATGCAGCTCGTCGGGTTGGACCCGTTCTTCGCCACGAAGTACCTGTCGTTCGGGATGGGCGTGGCGACGATCCCGGTCGTGTACGCCACGGTCCGCGACGTGACCGGCCGCGACTCGGACGTACCGGTGGTGGCGGCGGCGTTCCTGGCCTGCAACGCCCAGTTCGCGATCTGGGGCGGCGCCGGGCTCGAGAACGGCCTGCTCAACCTGCTGATCGCCGTCGGGTTCTGGCGGACGCTGCGCGAGGTCCGCGCCGGGTCGACGCCGTGGTCGGCGCTCGTGTGGCTGCTGGTCGCGCTGACCCGCCCCGAGGGGATCCTGTATTCGGCGGTCGCCGGGTTCTGCGCGATGGTGTTCCACCTCCACGCGCGGAAGACGGTGGTGCCCACGCTCCAGTGGCTCGCGCTGTTCTTCGTGCCGTGGTCGGCGTATCAGGCCGTTCACTACTGGTACTTCGCCTGGCCGCTCCCGAACACGTACTACGCGAAGCTCGAGGACCGCGACGGGCTGAAGTTCGCGTTCGACAAGAAGGGCTGGAACTGGTCGCGGAACTTCTTCGACGAGCTCGCGCAGGGCTACTTCCTGCCGATCTGGCTGATCGGCGTGCTGGGCGACTCGCGGACCCGGGTGGCGGTCGCGACCGTGGTGTTCTTCGTGCTCGGCGCGTCGATCGAGCTGTCGCACGACCAGCGGTGGCTGCTGCCGGTGGTGGTCGGCACGGTATGGGCCGGGTTCTGGTTCGGGCTGCGGGCGTCGGAGGAGCGGCCGCCGCGGTGGCTGGTCGGCGGGTCCACCGCCCTCGCGCTCGGCCTGCTCGCGGTGGCCGAGTACCTGCGGTCCGAGTGGCACATGAAGCCGAACCTGCTGCCGATGCCGGACTTCGTGAAGTCGCTCCCGGCGTACGAGCTCGCCGGCCTCGCGCTGCTGCTGCCGCTGCTCGGGCTCCGGACGCGCGGGTGGCAGCTCCGGCTGATGTCGTGGGCGTTCTGCGTCGCGGTCGTGTTCTACGCGCTGTACGTCCAGTGGGACTGGATGAAGGGCTACCGGTGGTACGCGACCGCCGCGGTGCCGGGCGCGATCGTGTTCTCGTTCGGGGTCGACGGGTTCGTCCGGCTGATCGAGGACATGTTCGGGTGGGCCGAGGTCCGCCCGGCCGAGTGGCGCGCGTGGTCGGCGAACGGGATGCTGGTCGCGTCGGCGCTGGTGCTGCTCCAGCTCCCGGCGAACGTGATGCACACGGTCAAGGTCGCGAAGGCGCCCGACGCCTCCCCGCGCCAGATCAAGGTCCGGGTCGACTTCGTCGATCGACTGCGGGACCGGCTGCACATCGAGGACCAGCTCGTGGACCTCGACGTCGACCAGGGCGCGCACCTGTTCTGGTCGGACTACGCGATGATGGACATCGCGGGCCTGGTCGACCTGCCGTTCGCGCACCACCACTTCGAGCACGCGTTCGTCCAGGAGTACGTGTTCGAGGAGCGCAAGCCGCACTACGCCCACGTCCACGGCACCTGGGCCAGCAACAGCAAGATCCCGTCGCACCCCGAGTGGAAGCGCGACTACGTCGAGGTCCCCGGCTACCCGTCCGGACGGTCGCAGATCCACGTCGGGAACTTCGTCCGCAAGGACCTGATCGTCGAGTCGGAGTGGCCGTACCCGGACGACGAGCGGATCACCCTGAACGACGGGATCGTCGTGTACCGGCCGGTCGTCCCGAGCGAGGGCGGGTTCGGGCGGCGGTTCTACGTCGAGCTCGGCCTGTCGTCGACCCGGCCGCGCCGGATCACCGCGGATCAGTTCCGGGTGGTGCTGTTCGCCGACGACGGCGAGCACTTCGCGAGCTGGGAGATCCCCCCGGGGTACGACTGGCTGAAGCCCGACAAGTGGCAGCCCGGCGACGTGTTCCACGGCAAGTTCGACCTGCGGCTGCCAGAGTCCCTCCCGCCCGGGACCTACGACCTCGGCGTCGCGGTGTTCGGGGCGAACGGGCTCCCGATTGGCCCGTCGACCGGGGAGGACGCGTACCGCGGTCCGACCGTCCTCGTCGGCGGCGAGGGCGATCGCGCCGCGCGGTTCTACCCGGGGGAGACCGTGTTCCCCGCGGCGTTGACCGTCCTGACGGTCGAGGACCGCGCCGCCGCGTGCACCGCCGACTTCCAGGCCGCGCTCGCCGCCGCCGCCGCCGACGCGTGCGACGAGGCCGAGCACGACTGGTGGCTCGCCCGCGCGCACCGGGCCGGAGAGCAGGACTGGCGCGACTCGCACCTCGACGCGATCGGCGCCGCGCTCGCCGGGTGCTGGGCCCGGACCGCGCGGTGGGAGGGAGACGGCGCGGATCGGGACCAGGCGATCCGGAGGTTGATCCGGGCGCACCGGTGGGATCACTGGAACCCGGACTACCGGTCGCGGGCCCCGGCCCTCGCCGACGCGCTGATCGCGGAGGGCGACACTGCGCGGGCCGCAGCAGACTGGGAGACGGCGTACCGACGGTATGCGGACGCGGTCGCGGTGGACCCGACCCGGTCGTGGGCCCGCCGGTACGCCGAGGAGGCGCGCGCGATGCGGCTCGGGATCGATCCGGCGTCGCTCGCCGTCCGCGACGCCGAGGAGGCCGCGGCCAAGCAGGCGGCCGACGAGAAGCGCAAGGCGACGAACGCGGCCAAGGCAGCCAAGACCAGCAAGACCGGGAAGAACGGCAAGGCAGACCCGACGGACCCGGTCGAGGTGGGCGAGCCGGAGGGCGAGGGCGACGCCAACGGCGGCGGCGGGGAGCCGGCCGAATGAGCGCGCGACGGTCCTGGCCCGCAGGGCTCGTGGTGTGGAGCGCCCTCGCCGGTCTCGCGGCGACGCCGGATCCGCGGGGCTGGACCCCCGGGGGCGCGATCGCGGTCAACACCGCGCTCGTCGTCGCGGGGCCGAGCGACCACCCGCTGCTCGAGCTGCCGAAGTCGGTGTCGGTGACGGGTCCGACCGTCCTGTTCTACTTCTCCCCCACCTGCCCCCACTGCCGGCACGTCGCGGCCGAGGTCCAGGCGCTGGCGTCCCGCCTCGGCGCGTCGGGCAAGGCGACGCTGATCGGCGTCGCGAGCGGCTCGGCCCGCGAGGCAGACCTGCTCGAGTTCCGCGCGACCTACGGGATCACGTTCCCGGTGATCGTCGACGCCGCCGGCGACATCCAGGGCGCGATGGGCGTCCAGTCGACGCCGTCGATGATGCTGGTCCGCCCCGTCCACGACGACAAGGGCAAGAGCCGCGGGAAGGTCGAGGTCGGCGACCTGTGGTATCCGTTCGTGCCGGGCTGGGCGCCGCTGGTCGAGGCGCGCGTGTCCGGCGACGTGTACTCGATGTTCGCTCCGGGGCGGTTCCTCGGGACCAACACCTGCGCGGTGTGCCACCTCCAGGAGCACCAGTCGTACCGGC
>JBEBJW010000080.1:0-12151 GCA_040079715.1 Myxococcota bacterium
GGGTGGGGTACCTGAAATTGTCCGTGCCGGAACGGCTACTTCGCGAGGAGCGGGAACGCCGCGGTCAACCCGGACACCACGAACTGGACCCCGACCGCGGCGAGCAACAACCCCGTCACCCGGCCGACGATCGCCCGGACCGTCGCCCCGAGCACCCGGTCGACCCACTCGGCCATCCGGAGCAGGACCCACGCGATGAGGCAGGTGGTGGCGATGCACCCGAGGATCGCGGCGGTCTGCCAGGGCTCTCGGGCGTTCGCCATCAGGACCATCACGGTCGCGATCGCCCCGGGCCCCGCCAGCAGCGGCATCGCGAGCGGCACGATCGAGATGTCGTCCTTCGCCGCGCCCTCGGCGAGCTCGGGGGCCGAGGTCCGGGTGGACGGGGTCCGCGTCTGGAGCTCGTCGAGCGCGGTCATCAGCAGCAGGATCCCGCCCGCGATCTGGAACGCCGGGAGCGTGAGCCCGAGCGCCTTGAACCCGAGCCCGCCGCCGAGCGCGAACCCGCCGAGCACCACCGCCGCGACCAGGCACGCCCGGGTGGCGGTGCGGGCCCGCTTCGCCCGGTCGTCGTCCGGGGTCATCGCCACGAACAGCGGCACCACCGCGATCGGATCGACCACGAAGAACACCGCCGAGAACGTGGCCGCGAGCCACGCGTAGTCGAGGTCGGGCATCCGGCCCTGCTATCCCGGCGGCGGCCGTTCGAACCACGCGACGAGCGCCCGGCGGAGCGCGCTGGTGAACACGTCGACGGTGCGCGGATCCTGCCACCGCGCGACCTCCTGCGGATCGAGCGCCTGGTGGGTCTCGACGATCACCGACGGGACGGTCGGGCGGCGGAGCATCCGGATCCGCTTCGCGTCCTCGTGCCGGTCGACGAACACGCCGGGGTGGTCCGGGTCGACGTCGTACAGGTTCCCGTAGTTCGGATACGCCGGGAAGCCCGCCTGGATCAGGGCCGCCGCGATCGCCCGGGCCAGGGCGTGCCGGTCCTCGACCAGTTCGGCGTCGCCCTCGTCCGACCACAGGACCGAGAACCCGGCCGCCCCGGTCGCCCGGTTGCAGCCGGTGATCGGGTCCGGCGCCCAGCCGTCGCCGGCCCGGGCGTCCGAGTGGAGCGACACGAACACGTCGGACCAGGTGTTCGCGAGGGTGATCCGCGGTCCGTACTCGACGGTCCGGGCGGACGGGCGGGTGGTCCGGACGTCGAACACCCCGGGCGCGCGCAGCCCCGGCACGACGCGATCGGTGATCCACCGCATCACGTCCTGCTCCTTCTGGCATTGGACCCCGGTGTTGCCCTCGTTGCCCTTCGCCCCGTGCCCGGCGTCGATCAACACCCGCCGGGACCGCCACCCGGGCGGGATCCGCGGCGCGAGCAGCGACAGCGGCGCCCCCGGGTCCGGCCAGGCCGGGACCTCGGGGACGACGATCCGCGACGGGGGCTCGTCTTCGGCCGGGCCGCGTCGGTCGCACGCCGACAGCCCCGCGACGACGAGCCACCCGGCCGCGATCAGGCGCCGCCCTTCTGCAGCACCACGAGCGACAGCATCTTCTTGCCGCCGGAGTCGGTGATCGACGCGGTCCAGTTCTCGCCGGTGGTCGCGTTGTTCCCGGTGACCGAGTCCGCCCCGCCAGCCGAGCTCCGGATGGTGGTGAGCCCCGCGTCCTTCATCTGCTGCTCGTACCCGTCGAGCAGGCCGGCGCCGTCGGTGATCTCGTACACGACGGTGCTGGTGGTCATCCCCGCGATGTCCATCGAGGCCGACGTCATCAGCGTCCCGCCCCCAGGAGCGTTCAACGGGAACCCAGCCGGAAGCGTGGCGTCCGCTCCGACCTTCACGTCGGCGCCGGACATGTCGAGCAACTTCTGGCCGAGCCCGCTGCACCCGAGCGCGCCGAGAGCCATCGCTGCGACGAGCACGATCCGAATCTTCCGCATCCTGAACCTCCCCGGGGACACCTACGGTGACCCGTGCGCGACATTTCACCGGTCAGCGCGTTAGCGGCCAGTCGGGAGGCACACGTGGCAGGCAGGGTCGCGCTCACCGGGGTCAAACCGACCGGAGCCCCGCACCTCGGGAACTGGCTCGGCGCGATCCGCCCCGGGCTCGCGCTCGCCGCAGAGCCGGACGTGTCGGCGGCGTACTTCATCGCGGACGGCCACGCGGTGATCTCGCTCCACGACCCGGCGATCCTGCGGCAGTTCTCGCTGGAGGTCGCGGCGACCTGGCTCGCGTTCGGGCTCGACCCGGAGCGGACCCTCGTGTACCGCCAGTCGGACCTGCCCGAGGTGTACGAGCTGTCGTGGCTGCTCGGCTGCATGACCCCGAAGGGGTTCATGAACAAGGCGCACGCGTACAAGGCGGCCCGCGACGCGAACGTCGCCGCGGGCAGGGACCCCGACGCCGACGTGAACATCGGCCTGTACACCTACCCGGTGCTGATGGCCGCGGACATCCTGATCGTCGACGCGGACCTCGTGCCGGTCGGGTCGGACCAGGTCCAGCACGTCGAGATCACCCGCGACGTGGCCCAGCGGATCAACGCCCAGTTCGGCGAGGGAACGCTCAAGCTGCCGCAGGCGAGGGTCCAGGCGGCCACCGCGGTGATCCCCGGCCTCGACGGGCGGAAGATGAGCAAGAGCTACAACAACTCGATCCCGTGCTTCGCGAGCGCGAAGCAGCTCCGCAAGGCGGTGATGCGGATCCAGACCGACACGAGCCCGCCCGAGGCCCCGAAGGACCCGGACGGGTCGCTGGTGTTCGACCTGCACAGCCGGCTGCTCGACGCCGACGCGAAGGCCGCCCTCGCCGAGCGGTACCGGGCCGGGGTGTCGTGGGGCGAGGCGAAGCAGGCGCTGGCGGACGCGCTCGAGGCCGAGCTCGCTGGCCCGCGGGATCGGTACGAGGCGCTGCTCGCCCGGCCGGACACGATCGAGGACCTCCTGCGGGCCGGGATCGCGCGGGCCCGCCCGATCGCGCAGCGGGTGGTCGATCGGGTGCGGGTCGCGTACGGGATGCAATCGCGGTGGTGGTGAGCGCGCACGCGCGCGCGTCGCGGGTTCGCCGCGGGTCGTCGGTCGGACGCCGGTCGTGGACGGACCGACCCCGGCCCGGATCGTGCAGGATCCGGATCGGGGGTGCCGATGTTCCGGTGGGGGTGGCTCGCGGCGCTGGTCGCCGGGTGTGAGGGTCCGACGACGCCCACGGGGCCGCCCACGTCGACCGGGACGCCGACCGACGCCGATCGCGACGGCGTCCCAGCGGCCGACGACTGCGACGACCTCGATCCGGCCGTCCACCCGGGCGCGGACGAGCGGTGCGACGGGGTCGACCAGGACTGCGACGGCGCGATCGACGACGACGCGGTGGACGCCCCCGCGTGGTACGCCGACGGGGACGGCGACGGGTGGGGTGCCGGCGCGCCGACCCGGTCGTGCGCGGTGGACGGCGCGGCGCCGCGCGACGGGGACTGCGACGACGCCTCGGCCCTGACCCGGCCGGACGCCCGCGACGTGCCGAACGACGGCGTCGACTCCGACTGCGCCGGTGGCGACGCGACCGAGCGGGCGTGCGTCGCGCCGTTCCACGGCGATCGGTCGTTCACCGGGGCGGACGCGGCCGTCGCGATCCGGGCGTTCCTGGCGGACCACGACGCGGTCGACGGGACATTGACCGTCGAGGGCACCGACCTCGCGACGCTGTCGATCTTCGACGGGCTGTGCGCGGTCGGCGGGCTCACCCTGGTCGACAACCCGTCGCTCGCGGGGGTCGACCCGATCGACGCCGCCCTGACCGGGGACCTGGTGGTCCACGACAACCCGGCGCTGACCACGCTGAGCTGGCGCGGCTCGGGATCCGACGCCGGCGGGGTGTGGGTCGAGCGGAACCCGGCGCGCGCGACGGTGGAGCTGACGGCGTTCTCGGTCGACCGAGGGGTGGAGCTGCGGGAGAACGGCACCGCAGGCCTGGACCTCGACGTCGACCTCGACGTCGACTTCCGGTCGCCCGGGGACCTGGTGATCGCGGCGAACCCCGGCCCGACCGCGGTCGACCTCCGCCTGACCGGGGCGCTCCGCGACCTCCGGCTCGAGGATCTCCCGGCGATCGAGGTGTCGTTCGCAGCACCTCCGGCCGATCCGACCGGCGACGTGGTGGTGATCGGCGACCAGTTCGACAGCGGCCGGATCCTCGACCTGATCGGCGCGCTCGGGTCGGTCGGCGGGTCGGTGGTGCTGGCGGACACGGGGATCCCCGCGGGGTTCGGCGGCGACACCGGTGTGCTGGGGTCGATCGGCGGCGATCTGACGCTCGACGTCGACCAGGTCGTCTCCCTCGGGTTCCTCGACGGCCTGTCGACGATCGGCGGCGATCTGACGCTGCTCAGCGGGACCGACGCGACCTGGGGCGCGGTGCTGCCGGCGCTCGGCGCGGTCGGCGGCGACGTGCGGGTGATCGGCGTCGCGGTCGACCCGGTCGAGCGGTTCCTCCACGACCTCGGGTCGGTCGGCGGCGACCTCGCGCTGATCGGGACGACGTGGGGCCGACAGGATCACGCGCTGGCGACGGTCGGCGGCGACCTCGTCGCGTACGACGCCGGCGACGCCGGCCAGATCGCGTTCGCCGCGCTCGGGTCGGTCGGCGGCGGGATCGACGTGCTCACCGACGCGGCGCTGATCCTGCCAGCGCTCGGCGCGGTCGGCGGCGACGTGTCGTTCGCCGACACCGCCGGGCCGCTCGGCGGGCTGGACCTCGGGACGGCGGAGCTGCCGGGCGACCTCGCGCTCGACCGGGTCGACCTCGGGGGCGCCCGGGTCGGTGGGCGCTCGATCGGCGGCGACCTCGCGGTCTCGGCCTGCGGGACGCTCGCGCCCGCGGCGCCGTGGGCGGTCGAGTCGATCGGCGGCGACCTGTCGATCGACGCGTCCGACACCGACCTCGCCTGGCTCGGCGCGGTCCGCACCGTCGGCGGGCGGCTGTCCCTCGCGGACCTGACCGGGGTCGACGATCTGCGGGGGCTCGGCGGGCTCGAGGCGGTCGGCGCGCTGCTGGCGGCGCGGACCTCGGTCCGGTCGTTCTCGGGGCTCGGACCGATCCCGGCGGTGGACCTGCTCGCGGTCGAGGACAACCTCGGCCTGACCTCGCTCGTCGGGCTCGACGCCCTGACCACCGCGGGCGAGCTGACGGTGTGGGGCAACGACGCCCTCCCGACGCTCGCCGGGCTCGACGGGCTCCGGTCGGCCGATTGGGTGTCGATCGCGTACAACGACGCGCTGACCGATGTCCTCGCGCTCGACGGGCTCGAGACGGTCGGTGATCTGTACGTGTTCGACAACCCCGCGCTCCCGACGTCCAACGCCGAGGCGCTGGCGGCCGCGATCGACACCGTGACCGGGACCGTGACGATCTCCGGCAACGGACCGTGACCCGGACGTCGCGGTCTGCCCGGTCGCAGGTCCGCACCGGCCGGGGAGCCGTCGACGCCGGCCCGCGTTCGGCGCGGTTCGGCGCGGCTCGGCACGAGCGATGCACCGTGGGGCGCGGGAGGTCCGATGCGCGGAGCGTGGCTGGTCTGGATCGCGGCGGCGAGCGGGTGCACGACCTGGTGTGACTGCGGCGGCCCGCAGGACACGGTGATGCGTCGGCTGCTCGACCCTGCGTCCCGGATCCTCGCGTGCGGTGACCTCGAGGCGTTCGTGGTCGATCCGACCGACACCGCGATGCTGAGGATCGCGCTCGCCCACCCGCTCGAGGACGCCGCCGGCGCGGAGACCCGGTCGGAGCTCACGCTGCCCGACGCGACGGCCTCGGTGCAGATCGAGGAGGGCTCGGACCTGTCCGCCGGTGCCTGCGACGACGTGGTCGAGGAACCCGGCCCGGACGTGGTCATCGTGTGGGAGGCCGCCGCCGGCGCGCTGACGGTGGACCTGCGCCCGTCCGACGACGGCGACCGGGCCGACCTCACGCTCGAGGACTGCACGTTCGACACCGCCGACGGCGCGGAGTTCTCGTCGAACCGCGCCGTCCACCTGCTGAACCTCGCGGTCGGCTGGTTCCCGGGGTGACGCTCAGCGCGTCCCGAGACCCGCGCGGTCCACGAGCGCGGCGGTGAGGACCGCGCGTCCCTCGGCGTTCACGTGGACCTGGTCGAAGAACCCGTCGTCCGGGACCGCGTCCCACAGGTCGATCACCTCGTCGCCGACCTGGCGGAGCAGGGCGTCGAACCGGGCGCGCCCGGCGGGATCGTACCGTCCGCGCACGTCCGACGGCTCGGGCATCGCCACCACCGTCAGCGGCACCCCGAGCTCCCGGCACAGCGCCCCGAGGGCCACGGCAGCGTCGGCGAGCGGCGGGTGGATCGCGTCCGGCCCGAACACCCCGAACCGCTCCCACATCGCGACGTTCCGACGGACCGCGGCCGGATCGTGGCCGACGTAGTCGAAGTGGTCCTCCGGGGTGGGCGCGGGCGGCCCGAGCCCCCACGCGCCCCGCAGCGCGGTCACCGCCAGATCCCGGGTCGCCGCCCGCCGCCCGGCCCACGGGTCGATCCGGCCCCACGCGCGCGCGGCCCGGTCCGCGGCGGTCGCGCGGTCGGCGAAGTCGTCGCACAGGCCGTGGTCGGTGATCGCCGGGTCGGGCCGCGACCGCGCCACGGTGGTCGAGCACGGGTGGATCGCCTCGCCCTTCCGGTCGACCAGCGACGCCATCGTCACGCCCCACACGATCCGGGTCGGCCACCGGTCGCGCGGGATCGTCCGCCGGAGCGCCCACGACACCGCGAGGGCCACGTCCGACGGGAACCCCCGCTCGAACGTCGACTTGCGCGCCGGCCCGACCGCGTCCCGGTCGATCCCGAAGTACACCGACGACCCGCCGACGATCCACGTCCACGGCCCGTCCGGCACCGACACGGTCCGGTAGTCGCCGGCGATCCGGTCGTCGACGAGCCCGTCCGGCCAGTTCACCTGGTCGATCGCCGCGAACCCGAGCGGGAACCGGAGCGCGACCGCGAGGGCGACCGCGATCAGCACCGGGGCGGGGTTGTCGATCGGCCACCGCACGTCAGAACCCCTGGTACGCGAAGTCGCGCGCCGCCGCCGCGAACTGCACGAGGACCGCGATCTTCACCGCCAGCCACACCATCCGCAGCCACCGCTCCCGGCTGGTCATCGGCCCACCCCCACGATCGATCCGAGGATCCCGAGCACCTGGGCCGGGGTATGGAACGCGACGACGTGCCCGAACGCCACGTAGTGGAAGTTCACCACCGTGGCGACGACGCGGATCGCGGTCGACGCCTGGTACCGCTTGAGCCCGGCCTTGCCGAGCCGCTGCTTGAGCTGCTGCTCGTACAGCTTGCACGCGACGATCGCCGAGCCCTGGAGCAGGCCGTACAGCAGGAACTGGACGTTCGCCCGGTGCCACAGCCCGACCGCGATCATCGAGACGAAGTAGCAGACCATCCCGGCCGCGAGCGGCCGCCCGCGGAGCCAGCCGCGCTGGAGCGCGAGGTTCAGCGGGCCGAACACGTGGTCGCGGATCCACTCCGACAGGGTGATGTGCCACCGGGTCCAGAACTCGATGATGTTCCGCGACAGGTACGGCCAGTCGAAGTTCTCCGGCGGCCGCCACCCGACGAGCATCCCGGCGCCGATCACGATGTCCATGTACCCGGAGAAGTCGAGGTACAACCAGATCGCGAACAGGTCCATCTCCAGCACGGCCCACAGCCCGGACGACTCGAACCGGAACCCGACCACGTCGAGCAGGAGCTGCGCGAGGATCGTCTTCTTGACGAACCCGTCGGTGATCCGGCCGACCGCGCGAAGCAGATCGTCGGTCGTCAGCGGCCCGATCGGCGCGGTGAGCACCTGGTCGGCGAACGCCTGGCCGTCGGCGCCCCCGCCAGTGTACCGCTGGATCGGGCCGGCGAGGAGCTGGTGGAACGGCAGGAGGTACGCGAGGTACGTGACGAACCCCGGCCGCGCCAGCCGCCCGCCGACCACCTCGACCAGCAGGTGGACGAACCGCAGGAACAGGTACGGCAGCCCGACGAGCGGCATGATCCGCTCGATCACCGGCACCCCCGGCACCACCGCGGTCGCGTACTGCGACCCGACGAACAGGGCCGCCATCGCGACGGTGTGGACCGCGATCCCGACCGAGGCCGCTCGCCCGCGGGACGGGGTGAACGCGAGGGCGAGGTACCCGTAGGTCGCGACGCCGAGGAGGCACGCCGCGATCGGCCAGCCGGCCCGCTCGTGGAACAGGAACGCGGTGGCGGCGAGGAACAACGCCGGACGCCACGACGGGCGCAGCCCGGCGCGGACCGCGACCGTCAACGCCGCGACCACCGCCCAGAACCGCCAGTCGTCGACGCCGATCACCGGTCAGCGCGTCTTTTGGCGGTCGATCAGGGCGGCGAGCTCCCCGACGTTCTTCAGCCGGTTGACCTCGGTCGAGGCGAACCGAAGGCCGAACTCCTCCTCGATCCGGACGATCAGCGACACGTGGGTCAGCGAGTCCCACCCCGCGATGTCCTTCGCGGTGGTGGCGTCGGCGATCTCGATCTCGTCGTCGTCGAACACCTCGCGGAACACCTGCTGCAGCCGTGTGTGGGTCGTCGACACGCCACCCTCCCCGCCGGTCATACCGGCCGCTCGACGCGAATGTGTGGGTTCGTCGCCGGATTGGCCGGGTCGACCGTCCGCCGCCACACGGTGGACCCGTCGTCGCGGGCCTCGATCCGGGTGAACCCGAGCTTGCCGTACAGCTCGGACACGAGCTCGCGGTTCTTCGGCGTGGGCAGGTAGGTCCCCCGGATCGTGGCGCACCCGCGCGCGATCGCGATCCGGTCGAGCTCGGCCAGCGCGAGCTGCTCGACCGACCGCGCGATCACCCGGCAGCTCATGAACAGCGCGCGCACGTCGAGCTCGTCGCCGACGACCTCGGTGATCAGCACGAGCACGAGCCCGTAGTCGCCGAACCGGTCGCGCAGGCGCAGGGTGAGCGCGACGTGGTCCGGCGAGGTGGTGAGGTGCTCGACCTCGGCCTGGGTCAGCCGCCAGGTGGTGAGGTTGAACTGGTTCGACCGGCCGGCGAGCTGGACGATCCGGGCGTGGTCCGGCGCCGAGAACGGGGCGATCGTGCCGATCATCTCGAGCGACGCGTAGTACGACGCGGTGTCCGCCAGGGAGAACCGGAGATCCTCGCGCTCGCGCTCGGTCTTGTACGAGGCGGCGCGCTGCAGGTCGTCCGGCGACACGGCGAGGACCTCGAACGCCCGCGCGCGATCGAGGGCGGTCACGTAGCCGGACGGGTCGTCGCCGAGCGGGATCGTCAGGACGCCCGGGCACTCCCGCCGCATGAACGCGCGCTCGGCCGGGTTGTCGTCGACGAACACGAAGCTGTCGAGGCCGAGGTTCAGCCCGAGCGCGACCCGGCGGAGCCGCTGCGGCTTCGGGTCCCACCCGGTATCGAACGAGGTGAAGTCCTCGAACCGCAGCACCATGTCCGCGACCTGCTGGAACGGCGCCAGCGCGTCGTCGCGGTTGTTCTTGGTGCACACCGACAGCAGGATCCCGCGGCCGGCGAGGGCCTTCGCGTACTGCTGGAGGGCCTGGTGGGCCTCGCCCTCGACCGACGGCGGCCCGATCTGGAGCCCCCCGACGCCCACCTCGCCGACGACGCCGCCCCACAGCGTGTTGTCGAGGTCGAGGACCAGCATCTTCTTCGTCTGGCCGGTGTACGCGCGGAGGATCGCGACGTACTCCTCGGCGAGCCACGGGGCGGCCCGCGGCGACACCGCCTCCTTCGCCCAGTGCCACTGGCGCGGATCGGTCCAACCGTCGCCGCCGTACCGGTACGCGGCGTGCTCGTAGTCGACGAGGGTCACCCGCGGCGGGGCGGCGGTGGCGAGCGCGGCGTTCACGTCGCCGGCGATCCGGCGGAGCGACAGCGGATCCCGCAGATCGAGGTGGCCGTGGGGGCTCGTCTGCGGCCGGTCGAACGTGTGCTGGAGCACCTGGGCCCGGGTCCGCGCGAGCATGACGTCCCACAGCTGGACCCACTCCGCCGCCTGGTCCGCCGCCACAGCACCCGGCCGGAGGTCCCGCCAGGTCGTCGCCAGGATCACGAGGTCCGGGTCGTGCCGGTACAGCGCCGAGCCGGGGTCGACGATCTGCGCCCGGAGCTGGTCGAAGTCCGCGATCCACAGGTCGAGGTCGAGCCCGAGCCGGATCGCCGCGACCCGCAGGCACGGCACCACCGCGGTCGGGGTGAACGTAGCGAGCACCGCGACCTTCAGCGTGCGCGGCGCGACCCCGGCCGGCTTCGCGACCGCGGCGAGGCACTGGGCGGCGGCGATCCGCGGATCGACCGCCAGATCCCACGGGTGGAACCGGGCGGCGGTCCGCCACACGCCGGCGCCGTCGGCGAGCTTCCGGTACGACTTGCACAGCTGGCCGAGGTGCCACGCGTCCGGGGCCTCGGCCTCGTCGAGCCAGCCCTCGTACGCGGCGATCGCGTCGCCGTGGTGCTTCGCCAGCCCGAGGAACGCCGCGCGGTACGGCGCCGCGAGGCCGGACGGGGCGTGGTCGCCGAGCCACTGGGCGGCGTGGACCAGGCCCGCGGCGTTGCCGGCGCCGGCAAGGGATCGGCCCAGCTCCCGGAGCCCGGCGGGGCCGTGGGAGACGGCGGATTGCAGCTGATCGGTGTCGATGGCCATCGGGCCAGCAGGCTAATGGTCGGCCGCGGATCCGTCAATCGATCCCGCGGTCCGGGCCCCCTGTCGGTCGCGCGTCCCACAGCCGGCGTCACGGGCGGGGTTCGGCCGGAACGAGGCGGTCGAGGAACATCGGGAGCATCGTTCGCCAGGTCGGCCAGTCGTGGTCCGCGTCCGGCCCCCACAGCTCGACCCGGTTCCACACGCCCTTCTCGGCCAGCGCCCGGGCCATCCGGAAGCTGTTCGGCGGGTTGTCCCACCGGCCCCGCCCGACCCCGAGGACGAACCGCGCCTCGCGCAGCCGATCGAGCTGCTCGGACGGGCCGAGGTTCGGGAGGAAGTCGAGCGGGTGGTTGTAGTAGAAGTCGTCGTCGCGGTACCCGTTCAGCCACCGCGACAGATCGAACGTCCCGGACATCGTGACCGCGAGGTCGAACCACTCCGGGTGCTTCGACACCGCGGTGACGGCGTTGAACGCCCCGAGGGAGGCGCCGGCGGTCGCGAACTTCTGGTCGGTGTCGCGGCAGTCCCACTTCACGAACGGCAGCAGCTCGTCGAGCAGGTACTGGTCGAACCGGGCCTGGAGCTCGGTCTTGCGGCGGGGCAGGGCGTCCGGGTTGATCCACCCGTCGCGGTTGATGTTCCCGACGGTGTAGACCTTGATCCGGCCTGCGTCGATCAGCGGGGTCAGCGCGGCGATCATCAGGAATCGCTCGTGCTCGAGGAAGTCGCCGCCGCCGGTCGGGAACAGCAGCACCGGTTTGCCGAACCAGCCGAACCGGGCGACCGACATCTCTCGGTCGACCGCCGGGCTGAACCAGGTGGAGATCGCACGGTCCATCGGGACAGCGTAGCAGCCCGGAGCCGCGCCGTCAGCCGGTTGGCCGCGTCGCGGTCGGTGGAGTACGAGGGCGCGGAGGTGACGATGGACCGCCGGCTGGAGGTGCTGCTCGACGCGCGGTCGATCGCGGCCCGGATCGCGGAGCTCGGGGTGGAGATCCGCGGGTGGTACCCGCCGGAGGCCACGATCACGGTGGTCGGCGTGCTCAAGGGCAGCTTCCTGTTCATGGCGGACCTGGTGCGGTCGATCGACGGCCCGGTGGCGTGCGAGTTCCTCGGGGTGTCGAGCTACGAGGGCGAGAACTCGTCGGGGGCGGTCCAGATCACCCACGACCTGCGGGCGGACATCGCGGGCAAGCACGTGCTGCTGGTCGAGGACATCGTCGACACCGGGCTGACGCTCGAGTACCTCCGGCGGATGCTCGGGGCGCGCGGGCCGGCCAGCTTGCGGGTGGTGGCGCTGCTCGACAAGCCGAGCCGGCGGAAGGTGCCGGTCGAGGTGGACCGGGTCGGGTTCGAGATCCCGGACCTGTTCGTGGTCGGGTACGGGCTTGACCTCGACCAGTTGTACCGGAACCTGCCG
>JBEBJW010000081.1:0-12115 GCA_040079715.1 Myxococcota bacterium
CCGCGAGCCAGGTGGCCGGCAGGTACACCCGCCCGCGGCCCGCGTCTTCGCCCACGTCGCGGGCGATGTTCGACAGCTGCATCCCGACGCCGAGGTCGATCGCGAACGGCCAGGCGACCGGGTCGACCACCCCGAGCAGCGGGCACACCATCAGCCCGACCGTGCCGGCGACCTGGTACGCGTACCGGATCAGCGCGTCGACATCGGGCAGGCGCACCTCGCCGAGGTCCGACCGCACGCCGTCCACCAGCTGGCGGGCGGCGGACACCGGCACCGGCAGCGCCAGCATCGCGGCGACCAACGGCGACGGCGGCTCGTGGCCGTCGAGCTCGTCCACCACCCGATCGAGCCCGGCCCGATCCGCCCCGTCGTCGGCGAGGTCGTCGACGGTGCGACAGAACGCGTACAGCGTGGCGATCTCGTCCCGGGTGTCCGGCGCCAGCAGCGCCGCCGCGGCGGAGAACGTGCGGGCGTGCCGCTCGAGCACCCCGTGCGCGGCGGCCACCACCGGCGGGCGGTCGGTCACGCGGAGCGCCGCGCGCGCTTCGAGGTGGGGAGCTGCTCCGGCACCGCGGGCGCCGGCACCACCCGCTCGAGCACCCGGGCCGAGTTCAGCACGCCGGGCACGCCCGCCCCCGGGTGGGTCGACGCGCCGACGAAGTACAGCCGATCGATGTCCTCGGACCGGTTGTGGTACCGGAACCACGCCGACTGGGTCAGGGTGGGCTCGAGCCCGAACGCCGCCCCGTCGACCGACCGGAGCCGCTCGCCGAAGTACCGCGGATCGATCGAGAACTTCGTCGCGGTGGACGTGGCCAGGCCCGGCAGCGCGCCCCGGTCGAGCGCGCCGAGGATCCGGTCCTCGTATTCGGAGGCGCGGCTCGCCCAGTCGATCCCGCTCCGATCGTTCGGGACCGGCGACAGGACGTACAGCGCGTCGGTGCCCGGAGGCGCGAGCGACGGATCCGACGCGGTCGGGCGGTGCAGGTACAGCGAGAAGTCGTCGGCGAGGCGCTTGTGGACGAACAGGTCGTCCAGCAGGCCCTCGTACCGCGGCCCGAGCAGGATCGTGTGGTGGGCCACGTCCGGGAACTGGCGGGTCGTGCCCACATAGGTCACGAACAGGCTCATCGACGGCGTCCGCCGGGCGATCTTCCGGTCGGTGTGGACCTTGCGGTGCTTCGCCGCGACCAGCTTGCCGTACGCGGTGGACGGGTCTCCGTTGAACACGACTCCGGCGCACGGGATCCGCTCGCCGGAGCCGAGGCGGACGGCGACCGCGGCGCCGCTCTCGACCTCGATCTCCTCGACCGGGCTGTTGGTGCGGACCTCGACCCCGAGGTCGTCGAGCAGGTCGACCAGGGCCTGGACCAGGGCGCCGGTGCCGCCGCGCGGGAACCACACGCCCCACTTGCGCTCGAGCCAGTGGATCAGGAGGTAGATCGACGAGGTCCGGAGCGGGCTCCCGCCGACCAGCAGCGGCTGGAACGTGAACGCCTGGCGCAGCCGGTGGTCCTGGATGTGGCTGCACACCATCTGCCAGACCGTCCGGTCGCTCCGGAGGCGGATCATCGACGGCACGACCCGAAGCATGTCGGACAGGCGGTCGAACGGCTGATCCGCGAGCTTGGTGTACCCGATGTCGAAGATCTCGCGCGATCGGGCGGCGAGCTTCAGGTACCCGTCGACGTCCTGGGGGGACAGCCGGCGGATCTGCTCGAGCAGGCGCTCCTCGTCGCCGACGTAGTCGAACTGGGACCCGTCCGGGAACACCACCCGGTAGAACGGGTCCACCGGGAGCAGCTCGTAGTGGTCGCGGGGGTCCCGGCCGACCAGGGTGAACAGCTCGTCGAGCAGGTACGGGGCGGTGATCACGGTCGGACCGGCGTCGAACGTGTACCCGTCCCGCCGGAACACCGCCGCGCGCCCGCCGTGCTGGTCGGTCGCCTCGAGCAACACCACCCGGTGACCCTGCGCGCGGAGCCGCACCGCCGCGGCGAGCCCGCCGAACCCCGAACCGACGACGACGATCGGCTGGTCCATCACGCCTCCACCGGCCGGACGAACCCGAGCAGGGTGTTCGCGACGTCGTGCAGATCCGGGACGGCCCGCAGGCGCGGATCTCCGAGGATCTGGCGCTCGAGCGACCGGATCCGCTCGTCGACGGCCTCGACCGTGCCGGACACCCGGAACCGCTCGATCCACCACCCGACCTCGTCGTCGGACGTGGCGTCACGAGCGGCGGACAGCATCTCGACCAGCCGCTGCCGGTCCTCCGGGTGGCGGCGGAGGTGCTCGACCACCAGCACGCTGACCTTGCCCTCGCGCAGGTCCGACCCCGGCCCGCCGCGCCCCTTGTCGCCGTACAGGTCGAGCCGGTCGTCGCACGCCTGGTACACGATCCCGAGCACCGCGAACGGCTCGGCGAGCCCGCGGGCGGTCGCCTCCGACAGGCCGCACAGGTGGGCCGCGCCCTCGACCGGCAGCGCCAGCAGCTCGCCCGACTTCCCGCGGGCGGCGGTCGACCAGTCGTGCCAGGTCAGCCGATCGGACGCGAGCAGCTCGAGGTCGTACGCCTGGCCGCGGACCGTGGCCTCGGCCCGCTCGACCACCGCGCGGGCGAGGCGCCACTTCGTCCCGTCGGGCACGCCGAGCTGGCCGACCGCGAGCGTCGGCAGCATCAGCAGCAGGTCGCCGGCGTTGATCGCCTGGGCGGCGCCGTGCCGGGCCCACACCGCGGGCTGGCCGCGGCGGACCGCGTCGCCGTCCTGCAGATCGTCGTGGATCAACGTCGCGTTGTGCAGCAGCTCGCACGCCGCGGCCCACGGCGCCGCTGGGGTCCGCTCGCCGCCGAGCGCCTCGACCGCCGCGAGCGCGAGCCGGGCCCGCATCCGCTTGCCCCCGCCGGCGAGGTGCTCCCGGGCGATCGTCCCGACCCGATCCACCCGGACGCCGAGCGCGAGCCGGTCCATCACCGCGATCGCCTCGTCGAGCCCCTCGGAGCCGGCGAGGCCCTGGAGCCCGTCGATCGAATCGGTGGGACGCGGGGAGAGGTGAATCATCGTTCCTCCAGTGGGATCAGCGGTTCGATCGCGCGGGGGGCGAACGCGAGCGCGGCCCGGACGAGCTCCCGGATCTCGCCCCGGGACGCGAGGCGCCACCGGAGCCGCCCGGGGAGGCGCCCGAACAGCGACGCCATCCCGCGGACCAGGGCGTCGGTCGACAGCGTGTCTGCGAGGTACCCATCGACGAACGGGCGCGGCATCGAGAAGAACGTCCGGAAGAACGCCCGGGTCGTCGCGGCATCGAACGCGGCGAGGGCGCTGGCGCCGTACCGGAACAGGTGGGCGCGGCGGACCGCGTCTCCGGGCCAGGTGGCGTGCCACACGGCGGCAGCCGCGGCGGCGGGACCGGACGGGATCGCGGTCACCAGCGCGTCGGCGACCGCAGGCGCGGTCCGGAGGGCCCGGCCGAGCTGGAACCCCGTCGCCGGGTGGACCATCCCCGCGGCGGCGCCGTACCGCGCCGGGGCCGTCGGCGCGCCGATCGGCACGTCCATCGCGATCCGGACCTCCTCGGTCGCGATCGTCGATCCGAGGTGGACCCCGGTGGCGATCAGCCGCCGGCGCAGGCGCTCCCGCAGGAGCTCGATCGGCACCGCCGGGCCGCGGACCAGCGCGGTCTCCTCGAAAAGGGTCGAGCCGTCGGCGAGCGGCAGCGCGTACAGGAAGCTCGGCACCTCGGTCCCGTCGCCGAACGGGAACGAGAAGTCCATCCAGGTCGCGGCGTCGGGGCGAGACCCAGCGGGCCCGCGGGTGGCCACCGCCCGGATCCCGAACGCGGTCTGGAACCGAGTCGCGGCCGAGGCGCCCCGGGCGTCGATCACCGCCGCGGCGCGGTGATCCGCTCCAGTCCCGTCCACCACCCGGTCGAGCTCGACCGACCCGGCGGTCCCGCGGACCCACCGGACGTCGGGGGCGGCGCGGAGCTGGTCCTGGAGCCGATCCTTGTCGACCCGGCCGTACGGGCGCTCGATCCGGACGACGTCGCCGGCGTCGGGCCGGACCTCGACCGCGGCCCACACCGTGTCGTACGGGACGTCGACCTCGTCCGCCCACGCGGCGTAGGTCGGCCTCCACCGGGCGTCCGGATCGGGATCGATCCCGGTGACCCGGAGCCCGCGGGCCGCGCACGCCGCGGCGATCGCGGACCCCGCAGGGCCGCCGCCGACGATCACGACATCCGAGGTGGACTCCATCCCCGCTCTCTATACAGGCCCTGTACAAGACCTGTACAAGACCTGGTCACAACTTGTCATGGAGCCGGGGAAGTCGGCGTCCGCGGCCCGATCCACCCCTGGCGGCGGGCGATCCGGATCAGGCGCCACGGCACCTGCGCGGCGACGTACACGAACGCCGGCGGGCCGAACAGGTTCATCCCGAACGCGGCGCGGAGCTGGCCGTGGGCGAGGAACACGAAGCTCCGCGTCAGGCCGCATCCGGGGCACGGGTACCCGGTGAACCGGCGCCAGGTGCACAGCACCGGCACGTCGATCCCGAACAGCGACACCGCCTCGGACGACGGGTGCAGGATCGCCGCCGCGGCGAGGATCGCGACGCTCACCGTGAGGAACACCGCGTCGCCGAACCAGGCGCGTCGGGCGATCCGTTCGAACCGATCGAGCAGGTCCCGCATCCAGGGGACGTAACGCGGCGCTACCGTCGGTTGTCGAGCCGGCCGAGCTGGCGGGCGATCCGGTCGACGATCCCGTTGACGAACGCGCGCGAGTCGCCGCTGCCGTACCGCTTGGCGAGCTCGATCGCCTCGTTGATCGACACCGTGGCCGGGATGTCCGGGCAGCCGAGCAGCTCGAACGCCGCGATCCGGAGGACGTTCCGGTCGACGATCGGCATCCGCACGAGCCGCCAGTTGGTGGAGCTGTCCTCGATCAGCGCGTCGATCTCGGTCCGACGCTCGTCGACCCCGCGGGCGAGCCGCTGCGCGAACTCGACCTCCTCGCTCTCGGGCGGGCGCCCGTCGTCGAGGCCCTCCCCGTCCATCATCCCGCTCCACAGGTCGTTCAGCGCGGCGGACACGGTGATCTCCCGCAGGTCCGCCTGGAACAGGGCCTGGAGCGCGAACTCGCGTGCTCGCCGCCTCGACGCCATCGATCAGACCCCGATCGCCGCGTACAGCGACGCCATCTCGATCGCCGCCAGGCCTGCCTTCCAGCCGTTGTTCCCGGCCTTGGTGCCCGCGCGCTCCATCGCCTGCTCGATCGTGTCGGTCGTCAACACGCCGAAGATCACCGGGACCCCGGTGTCGGCCGCGACCGACGCCACCCCGGACGCGACCGACCCCGCCACGATGTCGTAGTGGGAGGTGGCGCCGCGGATCACCGCTCCGAGCGCCACGATCGCCGCGTGGCGGCCCGACTCGGCGAGCCTCCGGCACACCGGCGCCACCTCGAACGCGCCTGGGACCCACACGAGGTCGATCCGATCGCCGTCGATCCCGTGGCGGCGGAGCACGTCGAGGCACCCGTCGACCAGCTCCTTCACCAGCAGGTCGTTGAACCGCGAGGCGACGATCGCGAACCGGCCCCCCGGATCGACGTACCGCCCCTCGATCACCGTCGGACCCACGCTCACGCCGACCTCCCGCCGGTGACCGCCCGGACCAGCGGCACCCGGTCGACGAGGCGCAGCCCGTACGCGTCGATCCCGACGATCGGCCGGTTCGACGACGTGAGCAGCCGCAGGTCGCGCAGCCCGAGGTCGAGCAGGATCTGGCACCCGGTGCCGAGGTCGCGCAGCGCCTCCGCCCGGGGCTGGGTCGGAGGGTCATGGAGGCCGGCCGCGTGGGCCGCCGCGAAGTCCTTGACGTACGACCGGCGCAGGGTGTCGAGCCCGGTCGACGACTGGCCCGGCGACAGGTGCATCAGCACGCACGCGCCGCGACCGGCGTCGGCGATCGCGTGGAGCGCGGAGAACGCGCTGGCGGCCGCCGGGCTCGCGTCCGGGCACAGGAACGCCCACGGGGGCGGGGCCGCCTGGACCCGGACCAGAGTGGGCTCGGGACGCGGGTCGCCGAGCCACAGGGCCTGGTGGAGCCCGCCGGTGCCGAGGCTGCTGTACATCCGGGTGCGGAAGGTGCCGATCCCGGGCACCTCGACCGACCCCTCGGCCTCCCGGCGCACGACCCGCTCGGTCCGCATCCGGTACTTGATCACGTCGGCGACGGCGCAGACCCGCAGCCCGTGCGTCCGCCCGAACCGGAGCAGGTCCGGCAGGCGCGCCATCGACCCGTCGGGGTTCATCACCTCGCAGATCACGCCGCTCGGATCGAGGCCGGCGAGCCGCGCGAGGTCGACCGAGCCCTCGGTCTGGCCGACCCGCTCGAGCACGCCGCCGTCGCGCGCGCGGAGCGGGAACACGTGGCCGGGCGTGACGATGTCGCGCGGGGTGGCCTGGGGATGGATCGCGACCAGGACGGTGTGCGCGCGATCGGCGGCGCTGATCCCGGTGGTGACGCCCTCGCGGGCCTCGATCGAGACGGTGAACGCCGTGTGGTACGCGCTCTGGTTGTTCGAGGCCATCATCGGCAGCGCCAGCCGCTCGACCTGCTTCGACTCGAGCGACAGGCAGATCAGGCCGCGCGCGTGGGTGGCCATGAAGTTGATCGCCTCGGGGGTGACCTTCTCGGCCGCGAGCACGAGGTCTCCCTCGTTCTCCCGGTCTTCGTCGTCCACCAGGATGATCATCTTGCCGGCGCGGAGGTCTTCGAGCGCGAGCTCGACCCGCCGGATCGGATCCGGGTCCATCACCTCGGACCGAACGTCACTGTCGACCCCGGAAAGCGGAGACTGGTTCATGGGCCCCTCGGACGGCATGCGTAACGCGCCGCCGCCCACCCTGCGCCCACTCGACGGCGGTCATGCGCGGAGCTCGGACAGCGGGTCCGCCACGACGCCGTGGGTCAGCCGGAACGCGACGTGGACATCGGGCCCGACGCGCTCGAGCTCCGTGACCTGCATCGAGACCGCGGCAGACAGCGCGTCGATCGGCGGACCACCGACGAACGACCGGCCGCCCGGCACCAGCACCGGCGCGACGAACAGCTCGAGCGTGTCGACGAGGCCGCGATCGAGCATCGCGCGGTGGACGAGCCCGCCGCCTTCGACCAGCACCCGGTGCAGTCCGCGCGCGACCAGCGCCCGCAGCGCCGCCTCGGGGTCGAGCCGCCCGTCCGGGCCGCGCCGGACCCGGACCACGTCGCCCGGCAGGTCCCGGGCTGGGGCGTCCTCCGCGCACACCACGACCGCCCGCCGGCTCGACCCGAACAGCTTCGCGGACGCCGGGATCCGGAGCGACGAGTCGAGCACCACCGGCACGGCGTCGGCGGGACCGGACCGACCGCGGACCGCCCCGTCCGGCAGCCGGGTCGTGAGCTGCGGGTCGTCGGCGAGCACGGTGCCGATCCCGACCATCACCGCGTCGTGACGGGCGCGGAGCTGATGGCCGGCCTCGCGGGCGAGCGGCGACGTGATCCACTTCGACTCGCCGCGGGCGGTGGCGATCCGGCCATCGGCGGACACCGCGGCCTTCAGGGTGACCTCCGGCAGCCCGTACCCGACCGCGCGGGCGAACCCGAGGATCCGGCGGGCGCACGCCTCCTCCTCGACCCCGAGCACCACCTCGACCCCGGCCTCGCGCAGCAGCGCGACCGATCGGCCGCGCATCGCCGGGAACGGGTCCAGCACGCCGATCACCACCCGGCGGATCCCGGCGGCGAGGATCGCGGAGGTGCACGGGGGGGTCCGGCCGTGGTGGCAGCACGGCTCGAGGGTGACGTACAGCGTGGCGCCGCGCGGATCGTGCCCCGAGGCGGCGCAGTGGGCCAGGGCGACGACCTCGGCGTGGTCACTGCCGGCCGGCTGGGTCCACCCCTCGCCGATCACCTGGTCGTCGCGGACGATCACCGCCCCGACCGGCGGGTTCGGCGCGGTGTTGCCGAGCGCGATCCCCGCCAGCCCGAGCGCGCGCTGGAGGTACGCCCGGTCGGACGTCGGGATCATCCGCCGGCTCCGTCCGGGTCGGTGGTCGGCGGGATCACCGGGAGGAACGCGGCGAACTGCTCGACGCTCTCGAACTGGCGGTACACGCTCGCGAACCGGACGTACGCCACCGCGTCGAGCTCCTCCAGCACCCGCATCACGATCTCGCCGACCGCGGACGACCGGACCTCGGCCTCCCGCAGCTCGACCAGCGCCGCCTCGACCTGCAGGACCGCCGCCTCGCGTCGGTCGGCGTCGATCGGGCGCTTCCGGCAGGCGAGCGCGATGCCGTGGAGGACCTTGTCCCGGCTGAACGGCTCCCGCCGCCCGTCGCGCTTCACCACCATCGGCAGGCGCACCTCGAGCCGCTCGAGCGTGGTGAACCGGTGACCGCACGCGAGGCAGCTCCGACGCCGACGGATCGCGTCCCCCGCGTCGCGGGAGTCGACGACCTTCGAGTCGACGTGGTGGCACGCCGGGCACTTCATCGGTCGAGGAGATCGGCCGGGTACACCGGGTACCGGTGGCACAGCTCGCGGACCTGCCCGCCGAGCCTGGCGAGCGCGGCTTCGTCGTCGCGGTGGTCGATCGCGTCGGCGATCCAGTTCGCGACCACCACCGCGTCGTCGCGGGTCAGCCCGCGGGTGGTCATCGCCGGGGTGCCGATCCGGATCCCGCTGGTGACCATCGGCGACCGCTTCTCGCCGGGCACGGTGTTCTTGTTGACGGTGATCCCGGCGCGGCCGAGCGCGTCCTCGGCGTCCTTGCCGCTGCACCGCTCGCCGAGGTCGACCAGCATCAGGTGGTTGTCGGTCCCGCCGCTGACGAGGGTGAACCCGCGGGCGGTCAGCGCGTCGGCCATCGCGCGGGCGTTGTCGACCACGGCCTGGATGTAGCCCTTGAACGTGGGCTTCGACGCCTCACCGAACGCGACGGCCTTCGCGGCGATCACGTGCATCAGCGGACCGCCCTGGATCCCCGGGAACACCGCCTTGTTCATGGCGTTCGCCCAATCTTTGTTCGCCATGATCAGCCCGCCACGCGGACCGCGCAGCGTCTTGTGGGTGGTGGTGGTGACGAACGCGCAGTGCGGGACGGGGCTCGGGTGGTGCCCCGTGACGACCAGGCCGGCGATGTGCGCGATGTCCGCCACCAGCACGGCGCCGACCTCGTCCGCGATCGCCTGGAACGCCGCGAAGTCGATGATCCGCGGGTACGCCGACGCCCCGGTCATGATCATCCGCGGGCGGTGCTCCTTCGCGAGGGACCGCACCCGGTCCATGTCGATCCGGCCGGTGGCCTCGTCGAGCGTGTAGTGGACGGCGTTGTACAGCAGGCCCGACGAGTTGACCGGCGACCCGTGGGTCAGGTGGCCCCCGTGGGTCAGATCGAGCCCGAGGACCGTGTCGCCCGGCTTGCACACCGCGAGGTACACCGCGGCGTTCGCCTGGGCGCCGGAGTGCGGCTGGACGTTGGCCCCGACCGCGCCGAACAGGTCCTTCGCGCGCTGGCGGGCGATCGACTCGACCACGTCGACGTGCTCGCACCCGCCGTAGTACCGCTTCTGGGGCAGGCCCTCGGCGTACTTGTTGGTCAGCACGGTGCCCATCGCCTGGAGCACCGCGATCGACACGTAGTTCTCGGACGCGATCAGCTCGAGGTCGTCTTGCTGACGGTGGAACTCGGCTGCGATCGCCGCATGGATCTCGGGGTCCTGATCGACGAGCGGGTGCACGCGTCCTCCAAGCCGGGAGGCGGCCCCTATCCCGCTCGTCGGGCGTCGGACAGGACCGCGCGCTCCGTCCGCCACGATCCCCTCCCCTCCCCGTCGCCGCGGCGCTGCGACCCGCTCGTCGGTCGGGATCCACGCGTCGTCCGGCGGCGAGGAGGTCCAGGTGGCGTCCCGTCGCAGGAGGACCGGTGGACCCGTGCGCCGCGTGCCTGGTCGGTGCAGCGGTCGTGGACCGGCCGCGTCGTTACGTGGCGCCGATGGATGCCGACCCGATCGCAGACCTCGCCGCGTTCGCGACGACGACGACCTCGCCCTCGCTCGAGCCGACCGACCAGGACGCGTTCGCCGACCCGGTGTTCGGGCGGGCGCTCCGGTCGGTCCGGGACGCGACCCCGGACGCGCGGTCGGCCGCGATCGCCCGGTTGGTGCCCGCCCTCGACGCGCCGGACGCCTACCAGGCCGCGCGGGTCGCGCTGATCTGCGGCACGATCGTCGAGTGGGGCGCGGATCCCGCGATCGCCGGGCCGGCGGTGCTGGCGCGGCTCCACCGGACGCTGGCTCGGTCGCCGTCCGGGGCGGGCGATCCGCGCGGACAGCGGGCCGTCCGGTTCCTCGGGCTGGCGGCGATGGCGATGTTGACCCGCGACGTCGGGCTGCGGCGGTCGGCCCGCGGGATGTCCGGGTTCGCCGAGGCGCTGATCGCCGACCCGTCGGCCGAGGCGTCGTTCGTCCACCAGGTGCTCGGGCTGGTCGACGACCTCGAGCTCACGGTGTTGCACCCGGATCGACGCGAGGGCGTCCGGGTCTCGCTCGAGGCTGTCGCGACGGTGTTCCACCTGTTGACGCTGGTCCAGGATCTGCGACCCGACTGGTGCGGCGACGACCCGCCGGATCCCGAGGTCACCGCGATCGCCCGCGGCGACGTGCCGTACACCCACCCGGTCACCGACCACGCGCGGTTCCACCTGTCCGACCACACCGGGCTCGAGCCGAACCTCGGCGCCACCCTGTGGGGCGAGATGTCGCCGGCCGAGATCCCCGCGATCCACGGCGAGCGGGTGGTGCTGGTCGGCAAGGTGCCGTTCGGGAGCCGGTCGTGGGACGGCGGATTCTTCGCGAACTTCCACGACGCGCTCCGCTCGCGGCTGCGGGTGCTCGACGTCCTCGACCGGGACGTCGTCAATGCAAAGCTCCGGGCGCTCCGGGATCCACCCGGCTGAGTCCCCGGCCTGTGTGCGAACCCGCACACGCCTGTGCCGTCGCGCACACCGATCGGTCAATCCTCCGGTTCCGCCTGATGGCACGGCGCATGCACAGACACCAGGCAGGAGGTGTCCATGGCTCCGATCACGCTGGCGCTGTTGGCGAGCGCCCCGGCAGGGGCGGGGGTCTGGAATCCGCGGGAGGTCCTCCAGGGGGTGTTCGTGGTGGCGTCGCCGCCGGAGGCCCCGGTGGTGGCGGCGAACGCAGCCGGTCACGCCCTCGCGGCGTGGGACGACACCGGCAACATCCGGTACGCGGAGCGGTCGGTGGGCGGCCCGTGGTCGGCGGGCGCGAACGTCCGGCGCGGGGCGACCGGCGGACCGGTCCAGGCGGCGATCGGGACCGACGAGACCGCCGTGATCGCGTGGATCACCGTCGGGACCGAGTTCGTGCCGTCGCACCTCGTGGCGTCGGTCCGGGCGCCCGGGGCCGCAGGGTTCGCGCCGGAGCTCACGATCGCGCCCGGGGCTGGCCTGTGGTGGTTCGACGTCGGGGTCACCGGCGACGGCACCGCGGTGATCACCTGGACCGACGCGTCCGGCGTCGAGTTCTCGTCGTTCGCCCCGGGGGATGTCGCGTGGAGCGCGCCGCTGGTCGTGTCGGATCCCGGCGCCTCGGCGGCGCTGCCGGATCTCGCGGTCGACGACGCGGGTGACGTCGCGATCGTCTGGCAGCAAGGCGCGCCCTCGGCGGTCGCCTCCGCGTACCTCGCCGCCGGCAGCGCCGGGTGGGAGTCGCCGGCGATCGTGTCGACCGGAGCGGCTGCTGCGTGGGGACCGCGGGTCGGCCTCGACGCCGCCGGCGGGGCCGCGGTGGGGTTCGTCGACGGGACCGCGTTCGCGGTGTCGACCCGGACCGCGACCAGCGGCTGGGGCGCGCCGGTCACCGTGTCCGGCCCGAACCAGGTCGTGACCGGATCGGCGTTCGCCACCGACGACGCCGGCGACTTGCTGGCGGCGTACCAGGTGCTCGACCCCACGACCGCGACCGGCCGGATCTGGGCGAGCTCCGCCGCCGCAGGCGGGGCGTTCGGGGCGCCGAGCGCGCTGTCCCGCCCGTCGGAC
>JBEBJW010000082.1:0-12093 GCA_040079715.1 Myxococcota bacterium
GAGCGGCCACGAGCGGCCCGGCGCTCGGCCCAGACGTGCCGGACGCGCTCGGGGACCCGCCCGGCGCGCGGGAGGCGGCCGGAGGCGTCGCGACCGATGCGACGGGCGCGTCGTCGGGCTGCTCGGTCTCCTCGCTCGGCGGGTCGAACGGCTCGGCCTCGAACTCCGGCCCGTCGATCGGAGGCGTGACGCTCGCGTCGGTCGGCGCGTCCGACAGCGACGGCGACGACTCCGCCGGCGTCGCGAGCGCCTCGACCAGGGCGCGGACCGGGGCGCGGTCGCTCCACCCCTCCCACCGCAGCACGACCCGCCCGGACCGATCCGCGTCGCCGACCGGCGTGAACCGCGGCCCGACCACCGGCAACATCGGCTGGTCCTTCGCCCACGGGTTGTCGTACACCTGGCTCCGGTACGCGAGCGGACCGTCCGCCGGGGCCGACTCGAGCCACCACAGCGACGCGATCGCCCGGCACGCCGGGTCCGAGAACAGCGACCGCCCGTTCGGGGTGAACTCGGCTTCGTACCGGTGGATCCCCGGACCGCGCTCCGACTCGACCCGATCCGCCGTCCCGAACAGGAGCTGCTGGACGAACCCGCGCGACAGCCCCCACGGCCGATCCGCGCCGGCGACCATCACCAGCGGCAGCGACCCGATCGACTCCTCGCTCCGGCTCGCGGCCTCGACGAGCCGCCCGTCGACCACCCCGAGCAGCTCGAGCGACGCGACCGGGCCGACGGTCAGCACCCGCCCGCCGCCGCCGTGCGCGCCCGGGATCACCGTGAGGTCGAGCTGGACCTCCCCGTCTTCGTACACCGCGTGGAGCTCGCCGCGGTCGCCGCGATCCACCTGGCCGAGCCACAGCTGGACCGCGCGGCAGATCGGCGCCACGTCGATGTCCGGCGGGACCGGGCGGCGCAGGTACAGCACGTACCGCCGGTGGTCGAACGTCACGTCGAGGCCCCGGAGCAGCCGCCGGACAGCCTCGCCGTCGCCCCACGGCTCGGGCGGGAGCTGGAACCCGACCGGCTGGAGCCCGAACCGCTCGCCCCGGCGATCCTGCATCTCGACGAGATCGTCGGTCGCCATCCCGGTGGCCACCGCACCCGCCGTGGCGGCGTGGGTCAGCCCCAACGCCGCCGCCCGGGTCCACGCCGAGCGCTCCGGAGCGACCATCGCCGACACCAGCGCGTCCCGCACGTCGGTCGGCAGCCGACCGAACGACGACTCCAACGCCGCGCGTCCGGCGGCGGTCAATCGACCGGGCCAGAGCGAGGGGTCGGAGTCGAGGGCCTCGAACAGTGACGGGGGAAGCACCGACATCACCGGGATCCGCGATCGGCGGAGGCAAGCCCTGCGCCGGGCCGGTGGGTATAGCCCGCCCCGCCCCCGATGTCGCGGCGTTCGGGGATCACCAGCCGCTCTCCTCCGCCGCGTAGTCTCCGACCGGGCCGCGATCCTCCTCGTCGTCCCACCCGAACAGCACCATCGACCCGAGATCGTGACTCAACCCGCGGACCGCCGCCGCGGGCAGGCCGACCTCGGCGGCCACCTCCGCCGCGACCCACTGCTCGGCCCGCTCGGTCCCAGGCGTGTCGGAGACGGCCGTGTCGTCGGAGACGGCCGCGTCGGAGACGGCCGCGTCGGAGACGGCCGCGTCGGAGACGGCCGCGTCCCCGTCGGGAGCGCCCCCCGCTCGGATCGAGAACCCGTCGAGGGCGGCGATCAGCGCCGACCGCAGCGCGGGCGCGTCTCCCCCGAGCCACCGCGCGACCGACGCGGCGACCACCGCGGCGGTGACGCCGTCTCCCCGGAGCCGACCGACGATCGCGTCCTTGCGGTCGTCCGACAGGCGCGAGCCCTCGACCAGCGCCACCAGCCGATCGACCGGCGGACGCTCCGACGGCGGCGGGAACCGGAGCGCCACCGCGACCCGCTCGGCGAGCGCTACCGCGTGGTCCCGAACCGGCTCGGCGGGGAGGATCGCCGCCGCCGCCTGGTTGCCCCAGGTGGACGACCCGACCGCCCCGTCGACCGATCGCGCCCCCTGCGACGACGGCGCCACCTCGTGCGAGGCCCGACTGGACGATCCAGGCGTGCGGCGTTGCTTCACGCGTCGCGGGCCAGCCGGAACCCGAGGCCGGCCCACCGCGCGTCCGGCGGGTACAGCGCCAGCGCCTTGGCCCACGCCGCCATCGACGGCTGGTCCCACGCGCCCGGGTGGATCAGCCGCTGATCGCCCACCTCGTCCGCCATCCACTCGGCGACGTTGCCCGCGAGGTCGGCGACCCCGTCCGGCGTGCGATCCCGGAGGTACAGCCCGACCGCGCACGGCCGCCCGAGGACCTCCTCGCGGGTGTTCGCGTTGCCCTCGCCGAACGGAGAGCCCCACGGATACGGCCGGCGCTCGCGCCCGCGGCACGCCCAGACCCGCTCGTCCGATCGGGGCAGCCGCGCGCCGTGGGCCGCCGCGTACGCCTGGGCCTCCCAGAACGTGACCCCGACCACCGGCTGGTTCGGGACCACGAACGGTCGAGAGGCCACGTCTTGCGCGTGGATCGACCACGGGCCGTCGGCGTCGCCCTTCGCCCCGTCGAGCCAGGTCCACCCGTCGTCGGTCCACGCGGACCGATCCCGGTACGCGCCGCTGTCGACCCACGCGCGGTACTCGGCGTTGGTAACGGGGAACCGGCCGATCACGATCGGACCCAGGTCCGAGCTGATCCGCACCCAGTACCCCTCGTCGGCGGGACGCCGCAGGCGCGGATCGCCGAGCAGGCCGAGCACCTCGCCGAGCTCGAGCCGCTGCCGGCCGGTGCCCGCGCCCGACTCGATCGCGTCGAGCAGGTGGGCCACCAGCGGACGGATCACGTCGGCCGCCGACCCGTTCGCCGGGGCGCCCGCCGAATCGTCGGCCAGAACCTCGCGGCCGAGCGCGGCGAGCGCGTCGAGCCGGTCGGCGGGTGAAAGCTGCTCCACCGTACGGAGCCGAGCCGCCAGATCCACGGATCCTCCCAGGTCGGCAGTCGACTAACCGTTCTGCCGCGGGATCGCCCGACCCACTCGCGCGCGGGCGATCGGGGATCGCGTCGGACCTCGCGGGCCGAACCGGATCCGATCGGACCCGGCACAGCGGACGGTCGCGGCGGAACCGCTACGCGCCCGGATCCGCAGCCAGCCGTCAGCCGTCAGCCGATCGGACGGTTGTCTTCCTTGTCGTCTTCGTCGTCGACGGCCTGCAGGCCGCCCTTCGTGCGGAGGAACACCTGGCTCACCCGCTCGGCGCCGGCCTGGACGGCCTCCTTCGCGGTGACGTTCGTCTTTCCGCGGCGGCGGAGCATCACGACCCCGACGACGAACAGCAGCAGCAGGACGACCGCCGCACACGAGCAGCCGAGCCCGAGGACCGACGACACGACGACGATGATGGTGGTGGTGCTCACGACTGGCCCTCCCCCGGTCCGACCGGGCTCGCAGAGGGTATCCCACCCGCTCCGCCCGCGCCGGGCGCACGGAAGGTACACCCGTCCCGCCACCGGCTGCACCCGAGCGCAGTCCGGCCGCGGATGATCGATCCGACCCCGCACGCGGGGCACGGATCCCCCTCGACGGCGCCGGGATGGGCGCGCGGCGCGGCGCGCGGCGCGGGGGCCGCCAGCCCCGGAGGCAGCCCGTGGACCGGCTCCGCCGTTCGTCGGGCGCGGGCCCCGCCGGACTTCGTCCCAGCGGACTTCGTCCCAGCGGACTTCGTCCCAGCGGACTTCGTCCCAGCGGACTTCGTCCCAGCGGACTTCGTCCCAGCGACCTCCGGCTCGGGCTCACGCTCGGTCGCCTCGTCCCGGTCCGGGAACCACAGCGTGACCCTGCCGGCCTCGGCGTCCCACTGGAGACCGGCGTCGAACGCGCGCCCCGCCTTGCTCTGGAACCCTTTCATCACCGGGGTACGGCCGACCGTGAGCAACTGTTTCACCGCCCGGGGCCCGATCTTCCGCTTCGCGATCGTGGTGAACACGACGAACCCGCAGGCCCGGCCGCCGTCGCACGCGAACACCGGCCCGCGCGGCCGCACCCCGCCGCCGCACTTCGGGCACGCCCCGAGCGACGGCACCTGAGAATCGGCCGCGATCACCGCCGGGGCCGCCGACGCGAGCGCGTCGACCATCCGGCGCACGTGGTCGACCACGTCCACCATGAACCGTTCGGCCGGGATCCCGCGGCCGTCTGCCATCTCGGACAGCCGACCCTCCCACACCGCGGTCAGCTCGGCGTTCTTCAGCTCGTCGATCGGGACGGCGTCGATCAGCGCGGAGCCGCGATCGGTGGCGTGGAGCTCCTTTCCCTGCCGCTCGACGTACTTCCGGTCGAGCAGGGTCTGGAGGATCGCCGCGCGGGTCGCCGGGGTGCCGAGCCCCATCCCGCGCATCGCCCGGGCCAGGGCCTCGTCGTCGAGGGCGCGACCGGCGGTCTCCATCGCGAGGAGCAGCGTGCCGTCGGTGTAGTGCCGCGGCGGCCGGGTCTTGCCCTCGTGCGCCTCGCCGTCGCGGGCGGTGGCCGGGTCGCCCGGCTGGACCGCGGGCAGCTCGAGCTCGACCCCCTTCCCCGGCGGATCGATCGCCCGCCACCCGAGCTGGGCGCACACCCGGCCGGACGTCCGGTACCGCAGCGGGGCCGAGAACCCGGTCGGCAACGGATCCGGGCCAGGATCGACCGCGACGACCAGGCGGGTCGCGTCGAACAGCGCGTCCTCCGACAGCGCGGCCAGGAACCGCCGGGCGACCAGATCGAACACCCGCTTCTCGTCCGGATCGAGGCCCGGCGACGGGGTCCGCCCGGTCGGGGTGATCGCGGGGTGATCGCCGACCTCCGCCGCGTTCACCACCCGCGGACCGGGTGCGATCGGCCCGGCGAGCAGCGCGGTCACCGTCGCGGCGTACGGGGGGACCGGCAACAGCCCGCGGAGCAGATCCGGGATCGTCGCCACCTGGTCCGGCGACAGGTATTTCGAATCGGTCCGCGGGTAGGTGATCAGCTTGTGGCGCTCGTACAGCGCCTGCGCGACCTCGAGCGTGCGCTGGGCCGACAGGCCGTACCGCTGGTTCGCCCGGCGCTGCAGCGTGGTGAGGTCGTACAGCAGCGGCGGCCGCTCGCGGGTCCGCTTCCGCTCGGCGGTCTCGATCGTCGCCGGGCGGCCGGTGGTCCGGGCGGCGATCGCCTCCGCCACGGCGCGGGCGTCGAGGCGCTCGGCGTTCGGGGTCTCGGGCTCGGCGTCGTCCGCGCTCGCAGCGCCGGCTCCGGCGCGGTCCCCCCGCTCGTCCTTCGCCAGGTCCGGCCGGAAGAACCGGGCGACGAACGAGCCCGCCGCGGCGTCGAACGTCGCGCGGACCCCCCAGTAGGTCTCGGGGACGAACGCGGCGATCGCGCGATCCCGGGCGACGATCATCGCGAGGGTCGGCGTCTGGACCCGCCCGACCGACAGCAGGTCGCCCGGGCCGGCGTCGCGGGCCCGGCAGGTCAGCGCCCGGGTCGCGTTCATCCCGACCAGCCAGTCCGCCTCGGACCGGCACCGCGCGGCCTCGCCCAGCCGGTCGAACGCCGCCCCCGGCCGAAGCGCGCCCCACGCCTTGCGGATCGCCTCGTCGGTCAGCGAGCTCGTCCACAGGCGGAGGACCGGCCGGGTGCAGCCGGCGAGCTCGGTCGTGTACCGGAAGATCAGCTCGCCCTCGCGCCCGGCGTCGCACGCGTTGACGACGTCGGTGGTCTCGGGATCGCGCAGCAGCTTCTTCAGGACCGCGAACTGATCGACCGCACCTGGCCGCACCCGGAGCGCGAACCGCCCGGGGACCATCGGCAGCGCGTCGAGCGCCCACCGCTTCCACGCGGGGTCGTAGTGGGCGGGCTCCTCGAGCTCCGCCATGTGGCCGTGGCACCAGGTGATCCGCAGCCCGTCGCCCTCGAGGTACCCGTCCGCCCGGCGGGTCACCCCGAGCACCCGCGCGAGATCGCGCGCGACCGACGGCTTCTCGGCGACCACCACCCGCATCGCGGACCGTATAGCCCGCCGCCGCGGTCCGGTCGGCCCGGGTCATCGCCCGCGCGCGACCGCGACCGCGACGCTCACGGGTGGATCGCCACGTCCGGCTCGTACAGGTAGTACCCGACCGCGCTCTGATCGAGGTCCTCGTAGTAGTCGGTCACCCACAGGTGGATCCGGCTCCCGACCACCTGCGCCGCCACCGACGACACCCCTCCGGGGTTCGACAGCGCGACCGGCAGCGGGTTGCTCGCGTCCTTCGTCCAGTGGATCCCGTCGCGCGAGGTGGCGAGGTTCAGGCTGTGATCGACGCCGTACTGGTAGCCGTTCCCCTGCCCCCACTCGGCGAACGCGACGTAGAACAAGTACCAGAACCCGTCGTACTTCACGACCGCCCCGGACGAGATCCCGGCGGCGTCGTACGGCTCGGGTCCGGTCTCGAGCACCGGGCTCGGGTCGATCTGGAGACCGGCGCCGAGATCCTGGGCCGAGAACCGGTACATCTGGCACACGCCCGCCCCAGCGGGTCCGCCGGCGAGGTACCCGAAGTACCCGCTGGTCGCGTCCCACGAGAACCCGACCGGCCAGCAGTACGCGATGTCGTCGACCGGAGCGGTCAGATCGAGGTACGGGTCCGTCCCGTCGCCGCCGACGGCGCTCCACCCGATCCCGTCGGGCGACTCGAGCACCCCGATCCCCCACCGGTTCGCCCCGAGGTTGACGCCCTGGTACGCGAGGACGTACTCGCCGCGCGCGTCGTCCCACACCACGACCACCTGGTCCATCAGGTCGGCGTCCCACCCGGCGCTCGACGCGATCACCGGGTTGGCCGGGTTCGCCTCCCAGGTGGTGCCGTCGGTGCTGATCGCGTAGCCGAGCCCGTAGTTCGTGGCGGACGACCTCGACGAGTACCAGATCTGGTAGAACGGGTGACCGAGGACGATCTGGGCCCGGAACCCGACCGACACGAACCCGTCGTCGGTGGTCCACGGCTCGCCGGTGCCGGTGAACACCGGGTTGCAGTCGTACACCGACGCGTGGGTCCCCGAGATCGGGGTGAACCCGCAGGTCAGCACGTCCGCGGGGTCCACGTCGACCGGCTGCGCGATCCCGTACTCGTGTCCGCAGCCCGCCGTGACCGCACCCGCGAGGGCGCAGGCGGCGAGCAGGGCGGGCGATGAGAACCTAGTCGACGCCGTAGTCATGCTCGCACTCCACGATCGCGAAGGTGTCACAGCCGGCACCCTCGACGCACGACAGCTCTCCGGCCACGTCCGCGCCCAGCTGGGCGTCGAACAGGCAGCCGTCGAGGCAGCTGTCGTACGACGGGAACGCAGCGAGCGCGCAGGTGGTGACGAGCTCCTGGCACAGCGGCTCACAGCTGTCCGCGCCAGGGGGCCCGCCCCCACCACACGCGATCGCCCACAGCAGCGGGAGCGATCTAGTCACAGATTTCGGCGTCGATGGTGCCGGCGTCGACCCCGAGGGTGTCCGACGCGTCGTCGATCGACAGCAGGAACGCGGTCAGGTTCTCGATGTCGGTCACCGACGGGGTGAAGTTCGCCGAGAACGCGCGGTAGTGGCTGACGAACGTGATGTCCAGGACCTCCTCGAGCGTCCGGGCGTTGCCGGCGTGGAAGTACGGGGCCCCCGCGCCGACGCCGAGCAGGGACGGCGGGTTGAACCCGTTGATCCCGGCCGCGGTCGTCACCATGTCGTCCTTGCGCTCCGACACCACCACCCCGTCCGGGGCGACGCCCTCGGTGCCGGTCGGCGGGAACGTCCCGACGCCGCGGAGCACGCACTGGATCGAGCCGCCCGCGCGGAGCACCGCCGAGCCGCCACCGGCGTCCGCCGGCGGGTTCAGGCCGGGCGGGAGGTTGCCGCGATCGTAGGTGTCGGTCGACAGCGTGCCGGAGACCGCGTCGTTCGTCGCCTGGCTCGGGGTGTAGAACCGCTCGGAGATCGTCCAGTTGCGGCCGGCGTGGCAGCCGGTGCACTTCTGCTCTTCGAACAGCGCCTGCCCGGCGTCGACCTTCGCCTGATCGAGGTTCGGGGCCGCCGGCGACCGGAGCGTCCGGAGCCAGGCGTCGATCTTGTTCCAGTCGGTCAGGACGGACTGGGCGGTCAGATCCGCGTTCGTCAGCGAGTTTCCGGGGACGCCCGGATCGACGATCTCGAACGTCGAGCCGTTCAGCCCGGCCTGCAGCGTGTCGGTCGCGATCTGGTTGCCGGTGATCCCGGTCCCGTCGAACACGATCCGGTCGTCGTTCACCAGCGGCGCGACGTTGTCGTACACCAGGGCCCCGACCCCGCCGGAGATCCCGCGGACGTTGCCCTCGAAGTCGGCGACCTCGTCGAAGATCGCGGTCCAGTTGAAGATCCGCTGGTCACCGCGCGACGAGAAGCTGCTGTCCATCGACACCGTCTGGCGCGGACCGGCCGCGAAGAACCAGGTGACGTTGTCCGTCAGGCCGCCGGGGTGGCACCCCTCGCACGAGCCCCAGCCCTGCGCGTTGTACGACCACCGACCGGTGCCGGTGACGAACAGCCGCCGGCCGTCGTTCAGCTCGACCGCGTCCGGATCGGCGCCGTTGACCGGGGTGGCGCACGGGAGCACCGTCTCGACCGACTGGGTGCCGAGGTCGACCACCGACAGGTTCCGGGTGTTCTCGTTCACGAGCAGCGCGGTGCCCGGGAAGATCGCGATCCCGTACGGCAGCTTGCCCGCCGGGGTCGAGGCCGCGAGGTCGACGAAGTCGTTGAACCCCGACCCGACCTGGAACAGCTCGTGGGTCGCCCCGTCGAACTCGATCCGGAACATCGCGTCGGCCCCGTACGCCGACAGGTACAGGATGTGCGTGCCCGGCACGAACGCGAGCGCGTTGGTGATCAGCGGGAACCGGCGCGAGGCGTCGTCCGGGATCCCGGTCGCGTCGTACTCGGCCTGCCACAGCTGGTTGGTGTGGAGCCGCTCGCCGACGAGCTCGGTCTTCGCGGTGGTGTCGACCACGTACAGGACCGTCTCGACCTTGGTCTTGAAGTTCGACACCTTGTCGACCGCACCCGGGGCGGCGGGACCGCGGGGCGACGCGCACAGGCCGCTGACGTACAGCCGCTCACCGTCGCGCGCGACCGCGTACAGCTGGTTCGGGAAGCACCCGGCGGTGACGCCGTTGCTGTCGGTGAACCCCATGTCGTCCGAGGCGCCGAGGGTCACCGGCGCGCCGACCGTCTCGGTCGCCACGTCGAACCAGTACACGAGGCCCTGCTTGTTCGTGTCGAAGTACGCGTCGTCGCCGTCGAACGTGGCGGACGGGTCGTCCTGGGCGAAGAACTCGGTGACGAACACGGTCTCGTCGTTGTCGTCGGCGTCGCCGTCGTCGGTGACCGCGATCGCGTACGGCCGGGCGAGGCCCGGGCGCGAGGTGGTGACCGAGTCGCCGAGCACGCCGGCGTCGATCAGCGCCTGGTTGAGGTCGACGGTGTGGGTGGCCATCGTGCCGGCGTCGATCACCGTGACCGTGCCCGCACCCCAGTTCGGGACGTACACCGCGCGCCCGTTCGGGGAGATCGCGATCCCGGTGGGCTCGGAGTCCGTCGCCGCGGTGGTCGCGAACTTCGACGCCGCCCCCTTCGGGTCGTCGATCCGGAGCACCTGCTTCGCCTTGCGCTCGACCACGAACACGTGCTCGTCGGTCTGGTCGAACACCGCGGCCCACGGCTCCCCGTCGCCCTCGCCGTAGGTGACCTTGGTGGTGCCGACGGTCGGGTTGACCGTCAGATCGAGGTCGATCACCGTGATCTCGTTCGAGGTCCGGTTCGCGACGACCGCGACCGTCCCGTCGCTCGACAGCGCCACGCCCTGGCCGGTGGTCGGCATGAACCGCGGGATCCCCGGCGGGAGCGCCGTGTCGGTCGGGGTGGTCGCGGTGTCGGTCGTGTCGGTGTCGGTCGCGGTGTCCGCGTCGGCGTCCGTGTCGGTGTCGGCGTCGCCCTCGACCCCGGTGTCGGTGGTCTTGGTCTTGTCCCCCTCGTCGTCACCGCCGTTGCAGGCGACCAGGAGCACCAGGCTCGACGTTCGGAACCATCGCGCGGCGGCGGGAATCATGAGGACCTCCATCTCTTCGGACTTTGCCCGCGAACGCATCGCCTCGGGCGGGGCCGGGAACTTTACCATACGGCGGACCGCGACGGGAGGATCACCGCGACGAACCCCGGGTGGGCACCGCCGCGCCGCCGGGGTACGACGCGGGCCCGGTCCGACCACCCAGTGGACCCAGTGGAGACGCCGATGTCCGATACCGTCGAGTTCAACGGGGGCCGATCCCGCCGGATCGAGGTCTCCGACCTGCGGGTCCCGTTCCGCGAGATCCCGCTGACCACCGGCGAGGTGTTCCGGGTGTACGACACGAACGGCCCGGAGCGCCCGCCCGGCGCGTCGGGGCTGCCGGACCGGCGATCCGCGTGGGTGGCACCCCGCCCCGCCGGGACCACCCAGCTGACCCTCGCCCGGGCCGGGCTCGTGTCGGAGGAGATGGCGTTCGTGGCGATCCGCGAGGGGATGGCCGCCGAGTTCGTCCGGTCGGAGATCGCCGCCGGGCGGGCGATCATCCCGGCGAACCGCCGCCACGTCGAGCTCGAGCCGATGATCGTCGGGCGGGCGTTCAAGACCAAGGTCAACGCCAACATCGGCAACAGCCGGGTCCGGGCGTCGATCGACGACGAGGTCGAGAAGCTGCGGTGGGCCGCTCAGTGGGGCGCGGACACCGTGATGGACCTGTCGACCGGCCCGGACATCCCCGAGACCCGCGAGGCGATCCTCCGGAACAGCCCGGTCCCGATCGGCACCGTGCCGATCTACGAGTGCCTCGAGCAGGTCGACGGGCGCGCCGAGAAGCTCGACATCGAGCGGTACCTCGACGTCCTCGCTGCGCAGTGTGAGCAGGGCGTCGACTACTTCACCGTCCACGCCGGGGTGCTGCTCCAGTACGTGCCGCTGACCGCGAACCGGCTGACCGGGATCGTGTCGCGCGGCGGGTCGATCCTCGCGAAGTGGTGCCTGTCCCACCACAAGCAGAACTTCCTGTACGAGCACTTCGACCGGATCTGCGCGGTGCTCGCGAAGTACGACGTGACGTTCTCGCTCGGGGACGGGCTGCGCCCGGGCTGCACCGCGGATGCCAACGACGCCGCCCAGCTCGGCGAGCTCCGGACCCTCGGCGAGCTCACGAAGGTCGCGTGGGAGCACGGCGTGCAGGTGATGATCGAGGGCCCCGGCCACGTGCCGCTGCACCTGATCGCCGAGAACATGCGGCTGCAGCTCGAGGAGTGCCACGGCGCCCCGTTCTACACGCTGGGTCCGCTGCCGATCGACGTGAGCCCCGGGTACGACCACCTCGCGTCGGCGATCGGCGCGGCGATGATCGGGATGCTCGGGACGGCGCTGCTGTGCTACGTCACGCCGAAGGAGCACCTCGGCCTGCCGGACAAGGACGACGTGAAGCAGGGCCTGATCGCGTACCGGATCGCCGCCCACGCCGCCGACATCGCGAAGGGCCTGCCCCACGCCCGCGACTGGGACGACGCCCTGTCGAAGGCCCGGTTCGAGTTCCGGTGGGAGGACCAGTTCAACCTGGCGATCGACCCCGGGATCGCCCGGTCGTACCACGACCAGACCCTGCCGAACCAGGCGGCGAAGACCGCCCACTTCTGCTCGATGTGCGGGCCGCGGTTCTGCTCGATGCAGATCACCCACGAGGTCCGGGCGGCGGCCCAGGCGGGGATGGCCGAGAAGAGCGCGGAGTTCCTGGCGACCGGGGCCGAGGTCTACGTCGGCACGAAGTAGGTCCGCTGCCTCTGCCCGCGCCCACGCCAGGGCCGGCAGGGGCCGACCGAGGCCCGGTCAGCGGTCGGCGACGGCGTCCAGCAGGTCGTCCCACCGGGTGTCCGCCCACGGCCCGGTCCGGTACTTGTCGAGCCACCGCGGGTTGCTCGTGTCCGCCATGATCGTCAGCCCGGACGCGAACGGCAGCCTCGGGTCGGCGTAGTTCGCGATCACCGC
>JBEBJW010000083.1:0-12075 GCA_040079715.1 Myxococcota bacterium
CATCGTGTCGAAGATGTCGGCCGCGACCTGCTCGTCCGTCCCGCCCGACACCGAACCGGTGACGAACCGGGTGCGCTGGTTGTCCATCTCCTTCGCGTCCTTCTTGCCCATCGCGCGCCGCAGCAGGTCCGCCTCGCCGAGGCTGTACCCGGCGAGGACCTGCGCGATCTGCATCACCTGCTCCTGGTAGATGATGGTGCCGTAGGTCGGGCGGAGGATCGGCTCGAGCTTCGGGTGCGGGTAGCTCACCGCCACCCGCCCGTGCTTGCGCTCGACGTAGTCGTCGACCATCCCGGACTGGAGCGGCCCCGGCCGGTACAGCGCGACCAGCGCGACCATGTCGTCCATCGACGACGGCTTGAGCCGCGTCAGCAGCTCGCGCATCCCGCTCGACTCGAGCTGGAACACCCCGAGCGCGTCGCCGTCCTGGAGCAGCCCGTACGCGGCGGCGTCGTCCTCCGGGATCGTCGACATGTCGAGCGAGACGCCGTGGTTCTGGCGGACGAACAGCACGGTGTCGCGGATCTGATCGAGCGTCTTCAGCCCGAGGAAGTCGAACTTGATCAGCCCGACGCTCTCGGCGCTCTTCATGTCGAACTGGACGACCGGGCCGCCCTCGGGCTCGTCGCGGTACAGCGGCGCGTACTCGACCAGCGGACGGTCGGCGATCACCACCCCGGCCGCGTGGACGCCGGTCTGGCGGTAGTTGCCCTCGATCGCCTGGGCGAGCGCCAGCACCCGACGGACCTTCGGGTCGCCGTCGCGGAGGTCCTTGAGCCGCGGCTCCTGCTCGATCGCGTCCGCGAGCTTGATCCCGAGCTGCTCGGGCACGAGCTTCGCGATCCGGTCGGCCTCCTGGAAGTTCAGGTCGAGCACCCGGGCCACGTCGCGGACCGCCGCCTTGGCCTTGAGCGCGCCGTACGTGATGATCTGCGACACGTACGCTTCGCCGTACTTCTGGCGGACGTGGGCGATCGCCTCCTCGCGCCGGTCCTGGCAGAAGTCGACGTCGATGTCCGGCATGCTGACCCGCTCTGGGTTCAGGAACCGCTCGAACAGCAGGCCGTACCGGATCGGGTCGATGTCGGTGATCCGCATCGCCCACGCGACGAGCGAGCCGGCGGCGGATCCTCGGCCTGGACCCACCGGAATCTCGTGATCCTTCGACCAGTTGATGAACTCGGCGACGATCAGGAGGTACGCCGGGAACCCCATCTGCTCGATCATCTTCAGCTCGGACTCGAGCCGCTCGCGGTACTCGGGGTGGTGCTCGGCTGCGATCCGCGTCAGCCGCAGATCGAGCCCGCCCCTCGCGTACCACTCGAAGTACCCGTCGATGTTGCCCGCGCCGGCCGGTCGGACCGGGATCGCCTCCTCGGGCGGCGGGAGCCCGAAGTCGCGCGGCGGCGGAAACGCCCGGTAGAAGTACGCCCAGTTCGCGTCGGTGTCTGGCTGGGGGTCGGTCGCCGCGGCCCGCTCGTCCGGCGGGGTGGTCGCCGGGAAGTGGTACACGCCGAGCTCGAACTTGAACCCGCACCGGTCCGCGATCTCGGCCGTCCGGTCGACCGCCGCGAGATCCTGCGCGAACAGCTCGCGCATCTCGGCGTCCGACTTCAGGTATGCCTGGTCGGTCGGGCACTGCAGGCGCGACGGATCGCCGAGGCTCGCGCCGGTCGCGATCGCGTTCAGCAGGTCGTGGACCGCCGCCTCCTCGGGGTGGAGGTAGTGGACCGCGTTCGTCACCACGAGCGGGACCCCGGTGGACGCGGACAGCTCGCGGGCGAGGTCGTTCGTGCCCTCGTCGCCCGGGATCCCGAGGTCCTGCAGCTCGAGGAACAGCCGCTCGGGACCGAGCCGCTCGGCGAGCTCGGCGAACCGACGGCGGGCCAGCGGCTCGTCGTCGTGGCGGAGGGCCCGCCCGAGGACCCCCTTCGTGCCCCCGGTCAGGAACAGCAGGCCGTCGCGGTGCCGCTCGAGCCGCTCGAGATCGACCCGCGGCTTGTACGACATGCCGTCGAAGATCCCGTCGGTCACGAGCCGACACAGGTTCTGGTACCCGGCGGCGTCCTCGACCAGCACGATCAGCTGGTACCCGCCCTCCTCCCGGGCCGGATCGGCGAACCCGATCCCCTCGGGCTGGACGTGGAGCTCGGCCCCGACGATCGCGTGAATCTTGTGGGCCTTGCACGCCTTGTAGAACGCGACCGCGCCGTACAGGTTCGCGGTGTCGGTCAGGGCGAGCGACGTCATCTCGAGCTCGTGGGCCCGTCGCGCGAGGGTGTCGACCGGAGCCGTCCCGTCGAGGATCGAGAACTGCGAGTGCACGTGGAGATGGACGAACGCCATGGTGCCGTCTCCGTACCCTGCCCTGCGGACAGAAACTGTCCGCCCCGCTCACAGCCCCGAGATCGTGACCACGATCCGCCTGGCGTGAGGTTCCAGCCGGTGCTCGAACAGGTAGATCGCCTGCCAGGTCCCGAGCGCGAGCCGACCGCCCTCGATCGGCACGGTGAGCGAGGTGGCGGTCACCGACGAGCGCAGGTGGGCGCTCATGTCGTCGGGGCCTTCGTCGGTGTGGCGGTACCGCGGGTCGCCGTCCGGGGCGAGCCGGGCGAACCAGTCCGCCAGGTCGCGCAGCACGTCCGGGTCGGCGTTCTCCTGGATCACCAGCGAGGCGGAGGTGTGCTGGAGAAACAGGTGACACAGGCCGATCTCGATGTCCGACTCGCGCACGACCTCGGCGATCCGCGCGGTCGCGTCGACCAGGCCGCGACCGGGGGTGTCGAACGTCAGGATTCGCTGGTGGAACGTCACGGCACGCAGTCCGTCGGGGTGGCGATCGCGGGCTCGAGCCGCTCGTCGTGGGCGATCCACCGGTCGATCACGTCGTCCGGCAGGCCACCCTCGCGGAGGACCGTCCGCAGGACCGCGAGGCGCCGCCGAAACTGGCCCCGGTTGATCCGCATCGGCAGGTGCACCTCCGCGAGCGACCGCCCGGCGTACGACCGGGGGCCGCCGAGGTGCGCCGCCGCGAGCTCCGCTTCGTGGTGCGCGATCCGGTCGAGGTCCTTGCCGTCGAACCGGAACCCGATCACGAAGTCCGACGCCATCCGGTCGACGAATCGACGGACGAGCGGCGCGATGACGGCCTCGCCGCCCACCCGGTCCCAGTCGGTCATCCCCCCTCCGGCTCGGCGTGGTGGTTGTACCGAGACAGGTCCGGGAACGCCGGGTCGGCCACGTCGAACGCGTACCGCATGGTCTGCCAGGTGCCCATCACCCGCTTCACGTAGCCCCGCGTCTCCTCGAACGGTACCCGCTCGACCCACTCGTCGGTGGGCGGGTTCGCGTCCTCGGCCACCCACTTCTCGACGTTCGCCGCCCCTCCGTTGTACGCCGCCAGGGCGAGGTACGGGCTGCCGGCGAGCTGCTTCAGCATCGCGTCGAGGTACCGCGCGCCGAGCACGAGGTTCTTGTCGGGCTGCTCGAGCTCGTCGTTGGTGATCGTCATCCCGAGCCACCCGGCGGTCTGGCGGGCGGTGGCCGGCATCAGCTGCGACAGCCCCCGCGCGCCGGCGAACGACACGATCTGCCGGTTGAAGTTCGACTCCTCGCGGACGAGCCCGTGCAGGAGGCGGGGCTCGAACCGATAGGTCGGCTTCACCGCGGCCTTCACCTCGGTCCAGTACCGATCCGGGTACGCGAGCCGGATGATCTGCGGCTCCCGGGGACCGAGCGTCGACAGCGGGTGGGTCCCGATCCACTTCCGCAGCTCGTCGTGGGCCGCGAGCCAGTCCCCGGCGACGATCCGGAGCTCGGACAGCCAGGCGCGCTCATCCGGGTTCAACGCCGACTTGTCCGCCCGGCTCCACTCGGCCATCGCCTCGCCGGCGAGCCCGAGCCGCATCAGCGCGACCCCGTCGCGGAGGTGCGGATCCCGCGCCACCCCGACCCGCACCACCCACGGCGCGCTCTCATGGCCGTCGTCGTGGCCGTCCGGGCGGACCGCGAGGTCCTTCGCCACGTCCGGCGCGACCTCGACCAGCCGCGAGTACGCGAGGATCGCGTAGAACGAGTGCGGGAGCTGCTCGCACAGCGCCTTCCACCCGGCGACCGCGTCCGCGACCGCCGCCGGATCCGCGCTCTTCTTGCTCGGCGCCGACGCCGTCCCGTACAGCCGCCACCGCGCGGCCCAGTACCGACCGGCCTGGACGCTGACCTGGTCGCCGGCGAGCGGCAGCCCGCCGAGCTTCGTCGCGATCCGGCGGGCGTCTTCGGCGTCGCCGTCCAGGTATCGCGCGAACGACAGCCGCATCAGCGCTTCGGGGACGGTGTCGCCGTCTGGGTACTCGGCGAGCGCCTCCTCCCACCACTTCCGCGCGTCGGACTCGCGCCCCGCCTCGATCAGCGCGATCCCGCCGCGGGTCAGCGCGTCGTCGGCCATCGAGTGGGTCGGGTACAGGTCGGCGAGCTGCCGATAGGCGGCCGCGGCGGCGTCGAACTGCTTGCGCCGGTACTGGGCCGTGCCGAGCAGGTACAACCCGCGCGGTCCGTAGTCGATCGACGCGTTCACGCAGGCCGGCCCGATGTCCACCAGCGCTGCCGCCGCGTCGGACACCGCGTTGCGCTTGTACGAGCTCCGGCCCCGCACGAACCGCAGCCGGCACGCGTCGAGGGAGTCCCCGATCGCCTTCGCGGCGTACGGCTCGACCTCGGCGGAGGCCTTCGCGAAGTCCTGGGCGTCCATCCAGCGCTCGCCGCGGAGCGCGTGCTCCTGCCAGGTCGCCGACTGGTTGGGGTACCGGAGCAGGTCCGCGGTCGCCGCGATGTCCGGGGCAGTGCCCGGGTAGAACGTCCAGATCCGCCGCAGCAGCGGGTACGCCTCGGGAGATCCGATCCCGTGCCCCTCCGCCAGGCGGAGCAACACCTCGGCGTTGCCCTCCGCGGGGTCCGGTCGGGCGGCGATCGGCTCCAGCTTGGCCCGAGCGTCCGCGGTGCGTCCCACCGCGGCGAGCGCGTCCGCCGCCTTCAACGCGGCGCGCGGCGCGATCACGGACCCGCTCGACACCCGATCGAACCACGGCAGCGCGTCGAGTGGCTTGCCGGTCGCGGCGAGCAGCTCCCCGCGGACCAGCGCGAGGTACGGCTCGGGCACGGTGGTGGTCCCGTCGAGCAGCGGCAGGACATCGGCCGCGGACGCCGGATCTTCACCGTGGACCGCGCACCACGCGACCAGGAACGCCCAGTCGCCCTTCTGCGCGCCGACCAGTGCGTCGATCGGCATCGCGCGGAGCCCAGCGCCCGCGGTGATCCAATCCCCGACCCGGAACGCGTCCAGCACCGCCTCCGGGAGCGGCAACGCGAGCGTCCGGAGGGGCTGCGCCACGACCAGGGTGTCCGACGGGGACGACGCCGGGGCCGTAGCCCCCGACGGCGCCCCGGGGGCCGGCGTGTCCACCGAGAACGACAGGCACCCGCTGCACAGCAACCACGCGACAGTCCGTCTCATGTCGAACCAACACCCCGGAGTCGATCCACCATACCCAGGTCGACGAGCCGCTGGTCGCGTCGAGGTCACACCGGCGACCCGCGCGACGCTCACCGCGTCCGTTCCGTCAGGGGACGCCGATGGGAGGCCCGCCCGGTGCCCCATTGGGCGCCACGGAGGGAATTGCCCGGGCGCCCTCGGCCGGATCATCTCCGGTGGGAGCATCGACAGTGTGGACCGCCTGGGCGAGCGCGTCGTCCGCCACCCGGAACGGCGATCCCCCTGCGGTGTCGCGGGCGCTCCGGAACCCGTCGCCGAGGGACGGTCCGACCTCGACCGTCCAGGTCCGGTCGCCCGTGGTGACGGTGACCGCGTACGCGACCGACGCCGGGGGCGGCGGCGGCTCGCGCTGGTACGTGATCGACACCCGGGAGATCGCGGACACCGCGTCGTACACGTCACCGTCGCCGAACCCGTCCGCTTGCCACGCGGGCCCGTTCCGGTGGGCGTCGATCGTGTGGGTCCCGTCGGAGAACACGACCCGGTCGGTCTCGTCGAGCCGAACGCCGAACGCGGTGCGCCACCCGACGTCCGTCGGGCCGCGGCCGAGCTGAGCGAGCGCCTCGGGGAAGATCGTGCCCCCGCGCCCGTCACCGGTCAGCGCCCTGGCGCCCGCGTCGACCGGCGACGGCGCGCCGGTGCGGAGCTGCGCGGTGGACCCGTCTGCGAACCCGATCGTCACGTCGTACGTGGGGTCGGCGATCGGCGGCGGCTCGTCGATCACGGTGTCGAACCGCAGATCGAGCAGCCCGACCACCAGATCGTCGACCCGATCGGCGTCCGCGCGGGCGAACCCGTCGAGCCACCAGTCGTGCCCCTCTCCGTGGACCCGCAGCGTGCCGTCGGCCGACACGATCTTCACCTCGCGGACCTCGGCCGGATCGAACCGGAACACCCGCCGATCCCGGAACCGCGCGGGGTCCGCCTGGAGCGGACGGTTCGCGTCGCCGTTCACCGCGACCACCGCCCCGTCTGCGCCGCGGACGTACGTCCGGAACCCGACCGGAGCGGCGTCTCCCACGTCGAGGGTCTTCGTGCCGCCGTCGGCGAGCGTCACGCTCACCCGGGCGGTCGGCGGCTCCCCGAGGCCGAACTCGCCGGACTTCGACGGGTCGGCGGGGACCGGGATCCCGACGTCGATCCCCGCCACCGCGTCGATGAGATCGCGCACCTGGTCGTCGTCGGCGCGGCCGTCGAACGGCTCGCGAACGAACCACGTCCCGTCGACCTTCTCGAGCCGGACCCGACCAGCGGCGCGGGTGACGTCGATCGCGGTCACGGCGTCGGCCTCGACCGCCCACACCTTCGCGGTGGCGTCGGGATCGCCCTCCGCCGGGCGCTCGCCTTGGAAGTACAGCACGGCGCCGACCGCGAGCACGAGCGCGGACAACACCATCAACAGCCGGGTCTGGGCGCGGTCCATCGCCTACGCTTCCCCCGCCGCCTCCTCGAACTTGCCGATCACGACCTGCGCCGCCTGGAGCACCCTCCCGCCGACCTTGAACCCGGTGGTGTGCACCACGAGGACCTTCCCGTCCTGCTCGGGGTCCGTGACCGGCTGCAGGCCGAGCGCCTCGTGGACCTGCGGATCGAACGTCGCGCCGACCCCGGGCACCTCGGTGAGCCCGAGCTTGCTGAGCGCCTCCATGAACTGCCCGAGGACCATCGACAGGCCCTGGGTCAGCGCCGTGAGGTCCTGCCCGGGGGTGTGGATCGACCGCTTGAGGTTCATCACCGGGTCGAAGAACGTTCTCACCTGGTCGAACGCTTGGAGCTCGGAGTCGAGCTTCGCCCGGTGCTCCATCCGCTCCTTGAACGACTTGTTCTCGGCCTGCAGGTCGGTGTAGGCCTTCGACACCGCGCGCAGCCGAGCGTTGTTCTGGTCGAGCGACGCCTTCGCGGCCGCGAGCTCCTCGCGGAGCGCGACCACCATCGGGGCGAGGGCCGGGTCCTCGCGGTTCGGCTCGGCGGACTCCGACGCAGCACCGTCCGAGTCGACCCGCTCCGTCGCCGCCGAATCCGACTCCGACACCGAGTCCTTCGCCGCGTCGCCCGACACGGTCGCGTCGTCGGGCTTGTTCTCGCCCACGCTCATCGGGTCTCCCTGGCCGTCAGGCCTCGCCCGCAGAGACTAATCCCGCGAGCGCGCCCGGCAACCCCCGCCCGGGTCGGCGCCGCGAGGGTGGTTCGCCGCCGGATCCCAGGGAGGATCCCCGCGCGCTCGGCCTACGACACCGCCGGGATCGCCCGCGAGCGTCGGTGGAGCCGCCGCAACCCCTGGGAGATCTCCTCGAACCGCTGGCGCGCCACCAGCGTGTCGAGCTGGCGATGGAACAGGAACCACCCGAGCCCCGCGGAGGCCGCGCCGAGCAGCAGCGCCCCCGCGAGCGCCAGCGGTCCGAACAGCCACCCAGCGACGATCCCGACCGCCGCGAACACGAGCCCCGAGTACAGGCCGGAGGCACGCCACCGGATCGCCTGCTCGAGCGCCTGGAGATCCGCGTCGGCCCGACGATCGTCCGGGACGATCCCCTCGCGCGAGGTCAGCACGCCGAGGGCCTCCGCGTACCGGCCGGCCTGGGCGAGGTGGGTGGCGAGCAGCCCGCGGGCGCTCACCAGGTCCGGCGCGACCTCGACCGCCTGCTGGAGGGCCTGCTCCGCGTCCGCCGGGCGGGCGAGCCGGAGCCGCGCGAGGCCGAGGTAGTACCAGATCGCGCCGTCGCGCGGGAAGTACCGCGAGCCGACCAGCGCCAGATCCTCGCACTGCGCGTGCTCCCCGAGGTACGCCGCGAGCATCGCCCCGGCGACGTACGCGTTGCGGTGCCACGGCTGCTCGCGGACCAGATCTCGGCACCGGCGGAGCGCCGCGTCGTAGTCACCCTTCCGGATGATCTCGATCACCTCGTCCCACGGGGTCGGCGCGAGATCGACGTGCTGGGCCACGTCGTCCTTCGGTACGAACGACGGGTGATCCGCGCCGCGTCCGGTCAACACGAAGCCGCAGTCGACGTTGTGGTGGAACGCGAGCAGCCGTTCGGCGTCGCCCATCGTCCGCCCGATCCGCTCGAGGTCCTTGATGCTCGCGAAGAACCGGTCGCGGACGGCGTCGGCGTTCGCCCCCTCGAACCGGTGGAAGTACAGGAGCATCCCGCTGCGCGACGCGCCGTTCTGGTGCCCGAGGTACCAGGTGCTCGAGCCGTCGCGGTCCGGCGTGACGAGGTCGAACTGGATCTCCGGCCGACCGTCGACCCCGAGCACCCGGCAGATGAACGCCGCGAGCTCGCCCGACAGATCGCCGAACACCACCTCCGCCGACGTTTGACCGTCCGGCGTACCCCACCCGAACCGGTGGAAATAGCTGCGGCGGAGCTGGTCGATCCGCGACCGGCAGTGGTTCACCTCCGCCCGCACCAGATCGCCGTCGTACTGGTAGCGGATCGGCGCGAACGTGATTCGCCGCTGGTACAAGCGGATCGAATCCTCGAACGTGTACCGTCGGACCACCCCGTCTCGCCCGACGATCTCCACCGGGAAATCGACCAGCTCGGTGTAGTCCTTTCGGTCGTAGCGTTGGAGTTTCACGCTCTTTTCCATCGCTCGCCGACGACTCCCGATCGGAAGATTAGCACTGGTGAGGGGGTGGGTGAAATAGTCATCGGTGTCGCCCCGTACCACGACCGAACCCCGAGCCGGAGACGACTCTGCTGGCGCTGCGATTGCACGAAGGATCGGACGACGAGCCTGCGCGGATCGCATCCGCGCGGGACGGTGATCCTGCCGCTCGCGCATGGATCGTGGAACGGTGGACCCCGCCGGTCTGGCGGTTCTGCCGTCGGATGTTGATGAACGACGAGGACGCAGGCGACGCCGCCCAGGAGACCCTGGTGAAGGTGCTGCGGAGCCTCGATCGCTACGACACGACCCGGTCGTTCGCCACCTGGGTGTTCGGGATCGCACGAAACACCTGCATCGACGAGCACCGTCGCCGGAAGCGGCGGGCATGGGACGAACCGGGCGACGTGATCGACGTGGCACCCTCGCCGCTCCAGGACGCGGCGCGGTTCCAGCGGGCCGAGCTGCTCGAGCGGGCGCTCGGCGAACTCGCGCCGATGTACCGAGAGATCCTGGTCCTTTATCATTTCGAACACCGAAAGTACACGGAGATCGCCGACATCCTCGAGCTTCCGCTCGGGACGGTGATGAACCGGATCTTCCGGGCGCGCAAGAAGCTCCGGACGCTCTACGAGGAGCACGGGGGAGACCAACCATGAGCCAGCACGTCCCCGAAGACCTGCTCCAGGCGTTCGTCGACGGCGAGGTCAGCGAGCAGATCGCCGTCCACGTCGCAGAGCACCTCGACGCCTGCCCCGCGTGCGCCACCCGCGCCACCGGGCTCGAGCCGCTGGCCGCCGCGTTCGCCTCGGTGCGTGATCCCGCGCCGCCCCCTGCCCTCGCCGCCGCGATCCTCGCGAAGCTCGACGAGCCCGAGCGCCTGCCGGTCGCGGAGATCGGTGTCGGCGCCGGACTGCTCGCCGTCGCGTCGCTGCTCGCGTTCGGGATGGCCTCGCCCCTGTCGCTGCTCGCCGAGCTCGGGGTGCTGCTGAACGCCAGCGAGGCGGTGGTCCGCGGGGTGTCGACCGCGCTGTGGACCTCGTACGTCGGGTCGATCCACACGGCCCTCGCCGCCACCACCGTCGCCACCCTCGCGGGTGCCCTGTTGACCCTGCACTACGCGGCCCTGCCGTCGAGCGCGCTGCGGAGGATCCCGTGATGTCCCTGCTCCTCGGCGTGCTCCCATGGGCCTGCGCCGAACCCGCGCATGCCGAACCGGGCGGTGACGCCGCCCTCGAGCGCGAGCTCCACGCGCTCCGCGAGGAGGTCGAGCGCCAGAGCGCTGAGCTCGCCGCCCTGCGCGACGCCCGTCCGGAGCCCGACGGCGCCCCGACCCTCGAGGCCGGTGTCGGCGACGACGATGACGGTCGGGTCGGATACGGCGAGCCGATCGTGGTGAACCTCGGTGAAGAGGTCGACGAGGTCGTGTCGTTCGGCAACGACGTCGACGTCGCCGGCCGGGTCCTCGGTGACGCGATCTCGTTCGGCGGCAACGTCCGGATCCAGTCGACCGGCGAGGTCGAGGGCGACGCGGTGTCGTTCGGCGGCCGGGTCGAGGTCGCCGACGGCGGCAAGCTGCTGGGCGACCGGGTGGCGATGGGGATGCCGGCCTCGCTGGCGGCGCCGATCCCCGCGACCGAGTCGCCGTGGGCCGGGAACCTCCACCTCGCGACCGACGCCCGGGCGATGCTCCAGAGCCTGTACCGCCGCCTCGTGTGGATGTTGTCGGTGGCGGGCGCCGGGGTGATGGTGGTCGGGCTGTTCCCGAGCCGGGTGTCCCGCGTGGCGCTCGATCTCGAGACCCGGCCGGTGCGGGCGGCGGTGGTCGGCACGCTGGCGACCGGGTTCCTGACGGTGTTCGCCGCGCTGTTCGCGGTCGTCACCCTCGGCCTCGGCTCGCCGATCAGCCTGGTGCTGCTCGCGGTCCTCGGGATCGCCTGGCTGCTCGGGTTCGTCGGGCTGTGCCAGGCGGTCGGCGATCGACTGCCGGTCCAGGAGCGCCCGCACGGGCGGTGGATCGCGTTCCTGATCGGCGTGTGCCTGATCACGTTCCTCGGCTCGCTGCCGTGGGTCGGGTGGGTGGTCGTCGGGGGCGCGAGCATGGTCGGGATCGGCGCGGCGCTGTCGACCCGGTTCGGCCGCGCGACCGTCTGAATCCCCGGCTCACCCGCGACCGGGCGTGTACCAGTCGAACCGGTTGGGCCACCGGAAGCCGCCGAACGACACGCTGATCGACGGCGATAGGGCGACCACCTGGTGCCACCACCCGACCGGGACCAGCAGCGCGTCGCCGGGCCGGAGCTCGACCTCGTCCCACCGGACCTCGCGCAGCTCGCCCTCGGACGGCGCGCGCGGGTCGACCCGGTTGTAGACGCCGTCGGCGGTGGTCATCAGCGCGGCCTCGAGCGGCGACGCCATCCAGACCCGCTTCGCGCCGACCAGCTGGACCAGCCACCCCGTCGACTGGTCGTGGTGGGTCGGCGTCACCGTGCCGGCGGGGCCGATCCACGTCCGGGGGATCCCGTCGCCGACCAGCCCCGGCAGCGTGCCGAGCTCGGCCCGGAGCGGCTCGAGCCCCGGCTGGGCCAGCAGCTCGGTCCGGCCGTCGCTGTACAGGTCGTCCGACGGCGGGCCCAGGCAGGCCGCCATCAGGTCCCCGAACGGGATCCGCGTCCGGAGCGGGGCCCGGTCGACCCACCACCGCTCGCGGCTGCGCCCGGTCAACACCTCGACCGACACCTCCGAGAACCGCTCGGCGAGGCCGGCGTGGGTCCATCCCGCCGCCGGCCAGGCGCAGGCCGCGCCGCGGAGCACCACCGGCCGGTTCGCGGTCCAGAACGTCTCGTACAGCGCGGCCTCGTCGAGGGCGGTCCGCTCGGCGATCCCCGGCGCCGCGACCGCCCGTCGGAGCCGCG
>JBEBJW010000084.1:0-12061 GCA_040079715.1 Myxococcota bacterium
GAGACAGGGCCCCCACAGGGCCCTACGGGCATGGGCATGGGCATGGGCAACGGCAAGGGCAGGGGCACGGGCAGGGGACCCGCACCCGGGACCCGGGTCAGTCTGCGGGTTCTGCCCGGTTCCGGCCGGTGCGCTTGGCCTGGTACAGCGCCCGATCCGCGCGGGCGAGCCAGGCCTCTGCCGCCTCCCCGCGGTGCTGGGCGATCCCGGCGGACAGGGTGACCGTGCCGAGCTCCGCCACCGCGAGCCGCAGCCGGTCGGTGACCTGGAGCGCCTCCGGCTCCGCGCACTTCGCGAGGAACAGCACGATCTCGTCGCCGCCGTACCGGACCGCCACGTCGTCCGCCCGGACCGCGCGGAGCACGAGCTCGGAGATCCGACGCAGCACCTCGTCGCCGTGCTGGTGGCCGAGCCGATCGTTGACCTGCTTGAACCCGTCCACGTCGAGGAACACGCAGGTCAGCGGATCCCCGTGCCGGACGTGGCGCTCGAGGAACGACGGGAGGTCGTCGTCGATCCACCGCCGGGTGACGAGGCCGGTCAGCGGGTCGCGCGCCGCCGCGTCGAGGCGGGACGCCGCCTTTCGGAGCTGGTCGAGCTCGGCCGGCAGCATCACGTCGATCGACACCGCGACCGCGCCGACGGTCACCCGATCCCCGGCGCGGATCGGCGCCGACCCGGTCAGCGCCTCGTGGTTGATCATCGTGCCGTTGGTCGAGTTCAGGTCGACCAGGGTCAGCGCGCCGTCCTGCGCCACGTCGATCCGGGCGTGGAACCGCGACACCGACGGGTCGTACAGCACCAGGTCCGCGTCGGGCGACCGGCCGATCACCCCGCTCGTGCCGGGGCGCGCGGTCCACAGCTGGAGCGGGCCCGGACCGAACGGCACCCGGACCACGGTCACCGGCGCTGCGACGTCCCGCCGACGCAGGATCTGCGTGGGCTCGGCGCCTCCGCCGGTCGTGTCGTCCTGGTCGCGATCCGCGGGACCGCCTGGTCGGCTCATGTCCGAATCCTAACCCCCCGGGTCGATCGACTCCGGTATCGCCGAAGTGTAGCGGGGCAGGGGGACGCGTGGGGGCCGATCGGGTTAGACGCCGCATCCCTGTTCGCGAGGTCTGCGTGTCCCGCTCGTCGAAGCTGTTGTCCCGCGCCGAACGCGTGATCCCCGGCGGAGTGAACTCCCCGGTCCGGGCGTTCAAGGCCGTCGGTGGCGATCCGCCGTTCGTGGCCCGGGGCGAGGGCGCCGAGCTCGTCGACGTCGACGGGCACCGGTACGTCGATCTCGTCGGCTCGTGGGGCCCGCTGATCCTCGGGCACGCCGACACCCAGGTCCTCGGGGCGGCGATGGCGGCGGCGAGCCGCGGGTCGAGCTTCGGCGCGCCGACCGAGGCTGAGGTCGAGCTGGCGGAGGAGATCGTCGCGCGGGTCCCGTCGATCGAGAAGGTCCGCCTGTGCTCGAGCGGCACCGAGGCCACGATGCACGCGATCCGCCTGGCCCGCGGGGCGACCGGGCGTGACCTGATCATCAAGCTCGAGGGGCACTTCCACGGGGCCCACGACGCCGTGCTGGTCAAGGCCGGGTCGGGCGTCGCCACGTTCTCCGACGGCAAGGCCACCACCCAGCCCGGCAGCCCCGGCGTCCCGGCCGCCACCGCCGCGCTGACCCTGGTCGCGCCGTTCAACGACGCCGCTGCGATCGAGGCGCTGCTCACCGCGAACGTCGGGCGCGTCGCCGCGGTGATCCTCGAGCCGGTCGCCGGAAACATGGGCCTGGTGGCGCCGCTCCCCGGGTACCTCGAGGCGGTGCGGGACCTGTGCACCCGCCACGGCGCCGTGCTGATCTTCGACGAGGTGATGACCGGGTTCCGCCTGGCCCGCGGCGGCGCCCAGGAGCGGTACGGCGTGATGCCGGACCTCACCACGATGGGGAAGGTGGTCGGCGGGGGCTACCCGCTCGCCGCGTTCGGCGGATCGGCGGCGCTGATGGATCAGCTCGCGCCGCTCGGGCCGGTGTACCAGGCGGGCACGCTGTCCGGGAACCCGGTGGCGGTCGCGGCCGGCCTCGCCACCCTGCGCCAGCTCGACCAGCGCGTATACGACACCCTCGAGGCGATCGGCGCCCGGATCGAGGAGCGGCTCGCGTCGGCCCTCGAGTACCACGGCTGCTCGCTCGCGCGCGTCGGCTCGATGTTCACCGTGTTCTTCCGGCCGACCGCCCCGACCACGTTCTCCGAGGTGCAGGAGTGCGATCTCGAAGGGTTCTCGCGGTTCTTCCGCGCCGCGCTCAACGGCGGGGTCTACCTGCCGGCGAGCCAGTACGAAGCGGCGTTCCTGTCGGCCCGGCTGTCGGACGAGCAGGTCGATCGGATCGTCGACGGGCTGTCGAGCGCGCTGGTCGCGGCGAACGTGTTCTGATCGCGCCGACCGACGCAACCCCCGGTTGCGGGTCGTTGGCCGCGCCGACCGGGCCGCGATATCGGTCGCGCCCCGACGCGAGGTTCCGGTGACCGATCCGGAGCCGAGGGTCCGGGGCGCCAGGGCGGGTGCCCAGGCGGCCGCGCTCGTCACCCAGATGGCCGTCTCGACGGTGCTGTGTGGCCTGCTCGGCGGATGGCTGGACGCTCGGTTCGCTCCGAGGTTCACCACCGCGCCCTGGTTGATGGTCACCGGCTTCGTGGTCGGGTTCGCGATCGGCATCACCGCGCTCTTCGTAGGACTCGACCGACTCCAACCTCCCGATGACGACCCTCCGAGCGACGAACCGCAATGACGCCTCCACCGCCGATCCTTAGGAACACCGTGCTGTCGGTCCCGCTCGGGGTCGTGTGCGGCGCGTTCGACGGGGTCGAGGGCGCGGTCGCGGCGTTCGTGTCGTCCGCGGTCGTGATCGCGAACCTGTGGGTCCTGTCGGTGCTCGGTCCGCGGCTCGTCACGAGCCTGGCGCGCGAAGAGTCGCCGATGCTGTGGGCCGCGGCGCTCGCGGCGAAGTTCGCGCTGCTGATCGGCGTGTTCCTGGGGATGCTCCGGGTGTTCCCGCCGATGGGCGTCGCGATGGGGTTCGTTCCGTTGCTGGTCGGCACCCTCGCCACCGGCATCCAGCTCGCGCGGGCCGACGCGGCCGCCGAGGAGGCGTGATGTTCGCGAGTGGCTTCTCGTGGTTCCGGCTGATCCCCGCGGTCGACAAGGATCAGCTCCTGCACACGCTCGGGATCACCGACAACTCGATCGCCCCCGGGCACGAGACGGCCGAGACGTTCGTGTACCTGCACGCGTGGCTCGCGGTCGCGGTGTTGATCGGGTTCGCCCTGCTCGCCCGGGCCGCGTTGACCCGCGCCCAGAAGCGCCAGGGCATCGAGAAGTACTTCTCGGACGACAAGCTCACCGTGCTGTCGCTCGCCGAGGTGTTCGTCGGCGGGATGAAGGGCATCATGGCGGACCTGCTCGACAAGAAGGACGCCCGCGCGTTCTTCCCGTTGATCGCCGGCCTGTTCGCCTACATCTTCTGCTGCAACATCCAGAGCATCCTGCCCGGGTTCCTGCCGCCGACCGACAACATCAACACGAACGCCGGGATGGCGATCATCGTGTTCCTGGTGTTCAACTACGTCGGCCTGTCGCGCGACGCCGCCGGGTACATCAAGCACCTCGCCGGGCCGGCGCTGCTGCTCGCCCCGCTGATGTTCCCGATCGAGATCGTCAGCTTGTTCATCCGGCCGATGTCGCTGTCGGTTCGTCTCACCGCGAACCTGTTCGGCGACCACCAGGTGTTCACCGTGATGAGCGGCCTCGTGCCGTGGCCGCTGGTGTACCCGGCCGCGCTGCTGCTCCTCGCGATCCTCGTGTCGGTGGTCCAGTCGTTCGTGTTCAGCCTGCTGACGGTGATCTACATCCACCTGTCGCTGCCGCACCACGACGAAGAGCACGAGCACGAGGCCCACGCTCACTAGTTCCCGTTCCGTCCGATTCCGCGGTCTCCGCGGTCCACCCAGTTCCGATGTCGATCGCTCCCGCCGGATCGGGAGAGGAGGAGAGATGAAGAAGCTGATCACGGTCCTTCCCGTTGCCCTGGCGCTCCTGGTCATGAGCGGCACCGCGTTCGCGCAGTCCGCTCCGGGCGACGAGAACCTCGGCTCCGGTATCGCGATGGGCTTCGCCGTCCTCGGCGGCGCCATCGGCCAGGGCTTCGCGGCCCGCGGGATGCTCGAGAGCGTCTCCCGGAACCCGCAGGCCGCCAGCCGCCTGAACGCACCGTTCTACGTCGGTCTCGCGTTCATCGAGTCGCTGTGCCTGTTCGCGCTCGTCGTGGCGTTCGGGATCCGGTAGGACCGCAGGTCCGACCCCCGCTGTCGCGACGCCGATCCCCCGGTCGGACGCCACCTGGCGCCCGGCCGCGGGCCTCCGGCGAGGGACGACGATTCGTCCCGACGGGTTGTTGTGCTAAACCGGTTTCCGCACTGGAGGGGGGCATGGTCCGACCGTTCGTCCGCATGCTGCCGGCCGCGCTGGTGATCCTCGCGGTCGTGGGCAGCGCAGACGCATATGCGAAGAAGAACAAGGCGCCGCCCGCGCCGACCGTCGGCTGGGTCCCGACCGGGACCGGGCAGTGCTGGGTGCCGCCGGACTTCTCCGGGATGGCCGAGGGCCCGAAGCGGGTGGCGTGGAACGAGACGCGCGACGCGATCGTCGGCCAGTGGCGCGGCGAGCGCAACGACGGCATCTCGATGAACACGCAGCACGTCGAGAACCTCGAGACGGTGGTCCTGTCGAAGCCCGACCGGGTCGAGACCGTCGCGAAGGAGAACCTCGAGCAGTGCAAGGCCGCGATGACCGGCGGCGGCGCCGGTCCGTGGGAGCAGTGGGTGATCGAGATCGCCGGGCGGCTCACCGTCGGCGAGTGCCCGTACCCGCCGATGGACTACACGCTGTTCAACTACCTGTCGGTCAACGCGGACTGGCAGATCCCGGTCAACGTCTGCCGCGGTGACAAGATCGTGGTCCACGGGACCGATGGCGACTACTACCAGCTCCAGTCCGGTGGTCCGTGGTTGAACGTCGCGGGTGACCCGGCTCAGCCGGCCACCGCCAGCCTCCCGTGCAACATCGAGGGTTGCTTCCGCGGCCAGCTCGTGATGCGGTTCACCAGCGACTCGCACGTCCAACAGATCATCCCGATCGGCATCTCGACCGAGTTCGTCGTGCCCGAGCACGGCCGGGTCGAGGTGATGATCAACGACGACTCGCTCGAGGACAACAAGTTCAAGGTCGAGAAGGGCCTCGAGCACCACACCGGCATCGAGATCAAGCCGGCCGGAGGCTGATCGTGGTGTGGGTCGCCCTGCTCGCGTCGGTCGCCGGCGCAGCCGCTCCGACGTCCACCGGTGACACCGGCGGCGCGAGCACCACCGATCCCGGGCTGGATGTCGACGCCGACGGCGACGGGTTCACCCCGCGCGACGGCGACTGCGACGACACGAGCTCCGCCGCCCGCCCCGGCCTCGCCGAGGTGTGCGAGGACCGGATCGACAACGACTGCGACGGCTTGCCGGACGGTGGGTGCGACGACGCGGTCCGGCTCGCGTCGCTCCGCGGGGGCGGCGGGTGCACCGGGGGCTCCGGGATCGCCGGGACCGCCGGGATCGTCCCGATGGTGCTGTTCGGCTGGAGGCGTCGGCGGTGATCGGTCTCGTGCTGGTCGTGGGCGTGGGGTGGGCGCAGCAGGCCGAGACGCAGCCGTACCCGATCGACGCCGAGCGGTTCCGGCCGCCGGTCGATCCGTACGGCTACGCGGTGACCGAGTCGGCCACCACCCTCGAGCACCTCCAGGTCGGGTTCGGCCTGTGGGGCAGCTACGCCGAGGACACCGCGGTGCTGTACGCCGACGGCAAGCGGCTGATCGGCCCGGGGCCGCGGTTCCCGGACGCGATGCTCGACCAGAAGTCGGTGGTCGATCTGCAGCTCGGGCTCGGCCTCGGCAAGGTGTTCTCGTTCGTCGCCGACGGGCCGGTCACCGTGTGGCAGACCGGGTTCGAGCCGGCCGCCCCGGACTCGCCGGTCGCGGTCGCGAACCCCCAGTCGAGCGCGCTCGGCGACCTCCGGCTGACTCCGAAGTTCGTGATCGTCGATCTCGCCGACGAGATGCCGGTCGGGCTGTCGCTCTACGCGACGGGGTCGATCCCCACCGGGTCCACCCGGTCGCTGATCGGCGAAGGCGACTTCACCATCGCGCCGATGGTCGCGTTCGAGGCGGCGAACGGCCCGGTGCGCACCGGTGAGTACCTCGCGCGCGGCGCGATCAACGTCGGGGCGCGGGTCAAGTCGCCGGATCGGTTCCGCGACACGGTGTTCGGGACCGAGTTCCTGTACCGGGCGGCGCTGTCGGCGAAGCCGATCCCCGAGCTCGAGATCGGCGCCGACCTGTCGGGGGCCGTCAGCGGGGCCCGGGTCGCGCAGGTGCCGCTCGAGATCCTGCCGTGGCTCAAGCTCCACGGGGCGGAGATCGCCACCCTGACCGCCGGGGCCGGGTTCGGGCTGAACCCCGGGCTCGGCAGTCCGGACCTCCGGATCTTCGGCGGGGCCACGCTCGGTCCGCGGTTCGATCCGCTGTCGCTCGACCGCGACCACGACGGGATCCCGAACCGGTACGACGCCTGCGTGTCGGTCCCGGAGGACAACGACGGGTTCGAGGACGAGGACGGCTGTCCGGACGACGACAACGACGGCGACGGGATCCTCGACCAGGTCGACTCGTGCCGCGATCGGGCCGAGGACTTCGACGGGTTCGAAGACGCGGACGGCTGTCCGGACCTCGACAACGACAACGACGGCGTGATGGACGCGACCGACCGGTGCGTCGACCAGCCGGAGGACCCCGACGGGTTCCAGGACCTCGACGGGTGCCCGGACCCGGACAACGACGGCGACGGGATCCCCGACGGGTCCGACGCCTGCCCGAACGCGGCCGAGAACCCGAACGGGGTCCAGGACGAGGACGGCTGCCCCGAGGACTGGGTCGACACCGACAAGGACGGGATCCACGACGCGATCGACCGGTGTCCGTTCGAGGCCGAGGACTTCGACAACTTCGAGGACCAGGACGGCTGCCCGGACACCGACAACGACAAGGACGGCGTGTTCGACAACGTCGACCAGTGTCCGTTCGATCCCGAGACGAAGAACGGGTACCTCGACGAGGACGGCTGTCCGGACGCCGCTCCGGCGCGGGTGGTCGTCGGCAAGGAGAAGATCACCATCTCCGAGCGCGTGTTCTTCGAGTACAACAAGGCCGTCATCCAAGAGATGAGCTACGAGCTGCTCAGTGAGGTCGCGCGCGTCATCGCCGACACCCCGCGGATCCACCTGATCCAGGTCGAGGGTCATACGGACAGCGACGGGCAGGACGCGTACAACCTGAAGTTGTCGCAGGCCCGCGCCGAGGCGGTGGTCGAGTACCTGGTCCGCGCGGGCGTCGACGGAAGCCGACTGGTCGCCAAGGGGTTCGGGGAGAGCCTGCCGATCGACACGAACGACTCGCCGGACGGCAAGGCCCGGAACCGGCGGGTCGAGTTCACGATTCTCGAACAGGAATAGGAGGCTTCGATGCACCTCGTTCTCCTCGCCGCAGCCGCACTGCCGGCCTTCGCCGGCTACGAGGCCTCGTCGTTCAAGAAGGAAGATCGGCTCGGCAAGAACTACTGGAACGCCGCCAGCGCGCTCGACAGCAAGCTCGAGACCTGCTGGCAGGTCGACGCCGAGCAGAACAACGCCGGCCAGTGGATCCAGCTCGACGTCCCGGGCGGCGAGGTCGACAAGTTCGGGATCGTGATCGGCTGGGCGAAGGACGCCGAGACGTTCACCGACTACGCCCGCGTCAAGTCGGCGAAGATCGAGATCTTCGACAGCGCGACCGGAACCCCGGCCCTCGTGTCCACCACCACCGTCACGTTCGAGGACAAGCCCGGCTGGCAGGTGATCGAGCTGCCGGACACGAAGGTCGGCGGCGAGGTGCTCGGCGGCAAGGTCAAGATGACCGTGACCGAGACCTACCCGGGCAAGGACTTCCCGAGCCTCGCGGTGTCCGAGGTCCGGGTGCACCTCAAGGAGTTCGCGGCGAGCTCGACCGCGTTCGTCGCGCCGTTCGACTCCGAGGCCGGCGCCGCGAACGCCGCCCCGATGGCGCTCGACCACAACCCGAAGACGTTCTGGGCCGGCACGGGCTCGACCGCCGCGTTCACCCTCAAGGCCCCCGGCTACGGCCTCGCCTCGCTCGGGGTCCAGTCCGGGCCGAAGGCGTACGCCCGGCCGAAGACGATCGAGGTGACCGCGAACGGCACCACCACCAAGGAAGTCCTCGAGGACAAGCCGGGCCAGGTCCAGCGGATCCTGCTGCCGTGTCTCGTCGGGTACACCGGCGGCTCGTGGGGCGACGTGGCGGTGAAGATCCTCGACACCTACCCGGGCGACGTGCCGACCAACGGGGTGGCGATCGCGGAGGTCGACCTCAACGCCGGCTCGATCGAGGAGTTCTGACGGGCGCCACACTGGCGATCCAGCCGGATTCCGTGTACATCGTCGGACTCGCCCGCTCGCTCTGAAGCGGTTTTCCCGCTCGACCGCTCGGGACTGTTTTTTTTGTGGAGGCCGAGATGTTGATTTGGCTGGTCGCCGGTTGCGGCGGCGCTGACCCGGTTCCGACGTACCGCGCCGACGTGGAGCCGATCATGGCCGGGCGCTGCGTGGGCTGTCACACCCCCGGGGGGATCGGCACGTTCCCGCTCGACACGTACGCCGACGTGGTCGAGGTCGGCGAGGTGGTCGGGGCGGTCACGTCGTCCCGGTCGATGCCGCCGTGGAAGGCCGCTGCGGGCCACCAGACCTACGCGAACGATCCGTCCCTGACCGACGACCAGATCGCGACGATCGCCGCGTGGGTCGAGGGCGGGATGCCGGAGGGAGACGCCGCCGACGCCGGCGCGCCGATCGCGTCGCTCGCCACCACCCTGCCGCGGGTCGACGTGACCCTGTCGCTGCCGGAGCCGTACCTGCCGGCGCTGTCGCCGGACGACTACCGGTGCTTCGTGCTCCCGTGGACCGCGCCCGGGATGTCGTACGTCACCGGGTTCGACGTTCACCCGGGCAACTCCTCGATCGTCCACCACGTGGCGGCGTACCTGATCCGGCCGGATGGGATCGCCGGCGACGGCGTGATCGACACGTTCACCGGCTGGGACGGGTCCGAGGGCCAGGGCCCCGGCTACACCTGCTTCGGCGGGCCGAGCAAGACCGGCGAGGCGCTCGACGTGCCGGTCCAGCAGGTCGCCCAGTGGGTCCCCGGGTCCGGCGCCACGCTGTTCCCGGACGGCGTCGGGATCCCGGTGCCCGAGGGCAGCCTGATCGTGCTCCAGATGCACTACAACACGCTGTCGGCCGACGGGAACCCCGACCAGTCGACCCTCGACCTGATGACCACCACCGACGTGGAGCGGATCGGGGCGTTCGCGCCGTGGCTCGACGCCGGGTGGACGTTCGGCAACATGGAGATCCCGCCGGACGCCGCGGTCACCCACACCGCGAAGGGCGACCCGCTGCCGTTCTTCGATCTGCTGCTCGACGACATCGACCTGTCGAACGGGTTCCTGATCCACGCCGCGATGCTCCACATGCACAACGTGGGCACCGGCGGGCTGATCCGGCTCGACCGGGCCGACGGCACCGCCGAGACGCTGCTCGACGTGCCGGCGTGGGACTTCGACTGGCAGCTCACCTACCAGCTCGCCGAGCCGATCCCGTTCGCCCCGGACGACGAGCTGTACCTCGAGTGCCGGTTCGACAACCCCACCTCCGAGCTGATCAACTGGGGCGAGGGCTCCGGCGAGGAGATGTGCGTGGCGAACCTGTTCGTGTCCGCGCCGAAGTAGTCGCCGACGGCGCTGCCGACCGGGTCGGAGTCACAGCGCGGCCGGATCGGCGATCCGGTCGACGTCGAGGGCGAGGATCACCCGCTCCGGCAGCTTGTACACCCCGGTGGCCAGCGCCCGGACCCCGTCCCGGATCCGCTCCGGGACGCGCTCCTGGACCCGGCCGCCGAGGTCGAGCACGTCGCCGATCTCGTCGACCAGCAGGCTGTGCAGCGCGTCGTGCGACCGGACCACCACGTGCATCGGGGGGCGGTCGCCGTCGCGCGGGCCGAGCTCCAGCCGGTACCGCAGGTCGACCGCGAGCACGATCTGGCCGCGGAGGTTCATCAGCCCGCCGATCGCCGCGGTGGCGAGGGGCACCCGGGTCATCACGTGGCGCCGGAGCACCTCCTCGACCCGGTCGACCGGGATCCCGAGGTGCATCCCCCCGACCTGGAACGTGAGCAGCGCGTCACGCATCGGACGACTCCCCTGCCGGGCTGGCCTTCGCGACCACCCACGCCATGTCGAGCACCTCGGTCACCCGGCCGTGGATCACCGCCGAGTACAGGACCCCGGGACGGACCGCCGGCCGGCGGTGGTCGATCGTCACCTCGACGATGTCGAGCACCTTGTCGACCACGATCCCCACCGGTCCGCGCGACCCGGCGTGGACCACGGTCGGCAGCACCTCGAGCTTCGGCGGCATCAGGGTCGTCCGCCGCGGCCGGATCCGCTTCTCGACCAGGACCTTCGACAGGCGCGCCAGCGGCAGCACGTCGCCGCGGTACCGGACGACCTCGCCCCCGCCGACCTTCTCGACGTGCGGGGCCGGGATCTCCTCGATCCGGCTGATCCCGTCCAGCGGGATCGCCGCCCGTCCGTCGTCGGGGGTCTGGACGATCAACAACCGGAGCGCCGCGACCTCCTGCTCGACCACCCCCGCCACCGCGGAGCCCGCGGCCTCGTGGGCGCCGATCGCGAGCCGGGCGCGTCGCGCGAGGCCGGGCACGTCGAGGATCAGCGCCACTCGCCCGTCGCCGGTGATGGTCGCGCCGGAGAACGCCCCGAGCGGCTTCAGCGCCCGCGCCAGCGGCTTGACCACGATCTCGGCGCTGTCCCCCACCCGGTCGACCACCAGCCCGAACCGCCGATCGCCCGCCTGCAGGACGATGATCTCCGAGTCGGGGCTCGGCTCGCCGCCGTACGACAGGCCGAGCTCCTCGTCGAGCATCATCAGCGGCAGCAGCTCGTCGCGGTGGCGGAACAGCCGGGCGTCGTGGACGTGCTCGACCGGCGCCTTGCCCTCGTCGAACCGGACGAGCTGGACCACGTTCACCTGCGGGATCGCGAACTGCTCCGCGCCGCTGTGGGCGATCAACGCCGGGATGATCGCGAGCGTCAGCGGGAGGCGGATCCGGAGCGCCATCCCCTGGCCGGTGACCGACGACACGTCCACCGTGCCGTTCACCGCGCCGATGTCGGTCCGGACGACGTCCATCCCGACCCCGCGGCCGGACACGTTCGTGACCTGGTCGGCGGTCGAGAACCCGGGCAGGAAGATCAGATCGACCACCTCGCGGTCGGTGAGCTTCGCGCCCTCCTCCGGGGTGACGAGGCCGCGCTCGATCGCCTTGCGGCGGACCTTCTCGACCGCGATCCCGCGGCCGTCGTCGGCGATCTCGATGTTCACCTGGCCGCCCTCGTGCCACGCCCGCACCCGGACCGTGCCCTCGACCGACTTGCCCGCGGCGAGCCGGTCGTGCGGCAGCTCGATCCCGTGGTCGACCGAGTTCCGGACGATGTGGGTCAGCGGGTCGCGGATCGCGTCGAGCAGGGCGCGGTCGACCTCGGTGTCCTGCCCCTCCATCTCCAGCCGGACCGTCTTGCCGCACACCGACGCCACGTCGCGCACGACCCGCGGCAGCTTGCTCCACACCGTGCCGACGGTCTGCATCCGGGTCTTCATCATCCCCTCCTGCAGCTCGGAGGTGATGAGGTCGATCCGCTGGTACATCTGCGACAGCGCGCCGTCGTTGGTCCGCGCGGTGTACTGCTGGAGCTGGTTCCGGGCCAGCACCAGCTCGCCCACGAGGTTCATCAGCTTCTCGAGCAGCCCCACGTCGACCCGCACCGACTGCTCCGTCGGGGTCGGGGTCCCGGGC
>JBEBJW010000085.1:0-12027 GCA_040079715.1 Myxococcota bacterium
ATCCTCCCACCGGTCCGCGCCACCCATCCGGTTCGAGGACGCGGCGCCCGCGGCATCCACCCACCGGTCCGCGCCACCGATCCGGCTCGAGGACTCGGCGCCCGCGGCATCCACCCCGAGCCGTCCGCGCGGCGCGGTCACACCCGGCGCCACACCGCCACCACCCGCGGGGCGGGGTCCGACGACGCCGTCACCGCGTGGGCCGGCTCGTCGACCGCGAGGCCGCCGCCGAGCGCCGCGAGCTCGGTCCGCGACAGGGGCCACGGCGGCCCGCCGGTCGCCTCGTCGAACGGGGCGTCGTCGTCCCGGATCCGCGCGTACACCCACAGGCGGCCGCCGGGCGCGACGAGCGAGGCCAACGCGGGTCCCGCGGGGGCCCGGTACGACGGCGGCATCGACTGGACCGTGTAGTGCTCGACCACCAGATCGAACGCGCCGCGCCAGTCCGCCGGGAGCGCGAACAGGTCCGCCACCGCGTACCGCGGGCCCGGTCGGAGCCTCGCCGCCCAATCGACCGCGGTGGGGGCGATGTCGAACGCGAGCACGTCGTAGCCGGACGCGGCCAGGAACGCGGCGTCCTCCCCGAGCCCGCACCCGACCACGCACACCCGGCTGGCCGGCGCGAGACCCGACCGGGCGATCCACCCGGCCAGGACCGGGTCGACCGCGCCGTCGGCCCACGGGATCCCGTCCGGGTCTCCGTCGGCGGCCTGGTACAGCCGCTCGAACCACGCGGTGGGCGCGCCGGCGCCGAGCGCAGCCTGGGCGAGGGTCTTCGCCCGATCCCGCGCGTCGCTCACGTGGTCCCGACCTGGATCAACGCCCCGTCGCGCGAGGTCCCGAGGATCCGCCACTCGTCCGGGAAGAACCACACCCCGGTCAGGGCGATCCCCACGTCGTACTCGGCGACGCACGCGCTCCGCTCGAGGTCCCACACCCGGACGCGCTGGTCCTTGTGCGGGGTGGCGAGGTACCGGCCGGACACCGACAGATCCGCCCGGCCGGACAGCTCCGGCAGCTCGAGCCCGTCGACCAGGGTCCAGCCGGCGGGCAGCTCGGTGACGAACAGCAGCCCGCGCTGGCCGCCGTCGGGGCGCGGCCGGTTCGCGACCTCGACCAGCCGCGTGTCGTCGCCGGAGCGGTGGTGCTCGCGGCTCGGGTCGCGGGTCGCGGTGACCCCGCTGTCGACCACCGCGCGGGCGAGCGGATCGTACACCGCCCAGCCGAGCGCCCCGTCCAGCCGCAGCTTGCCGTCGCTCCGGACCCGGACCCGCCGGTAGGTGCGCTCGACCCGATCGGTGTGGACGGTGTCGAGCGACTCGACGTCGAGCAGGTGCAGGGTGGCGGCCCGCTTCCGGCTCTTGCCGGCCGTGCCGGGCGGCGGCGGGACCTCGCGGGCCTCGGTGCAGGCGAGCAGCAGGGAGCTCCCCGGGATCGGGGCGATCGCGGTGATCTTCGCGCCGAGCAGCTCGCTGTCGTACTCGACGCCGCCGTCGGCCAGGGTGCACCGGGTGACCCGCTCGCCGAACGCGACCCACAGCGCCCCGCGGGGCTCGTCGAGCGCGACCGCGGTGGCGTGGTCGTTGCTGTACCCGGTGGGCGCGACCGTGGTGATCAGCGGCGTCGATCGCCCGATCTTCCACAGGCACGCCCGGGTGTCGAGCCCGCCGGTCACGAACCGGTCGCCGGCGAACTGGACGCACAGGACCTCGCTCTCGTGGCCGCCCGCGCCGCCGCTCCAGGTCCCGGTCGCCACGTCCGCGACCCGCAGCTCGGTGCCGGTCGACAGCGCGACCACCACCAGCGGCTCGTTCCGGACCGGGGCGATCGCCTCGACGAACTGGGACGCGTCGATCGTCGCGACGACGTCGCCGGTGGACGCGTCGAGCTGGCGCAGCTCCTGGAACCGGACCGACCACACCCGGTCCCCGGCGATCGCGGTCGGGCCGTACGCCTCGATCGTCCACGCCATCCGGCCGGTCGCGACCCGCGCGGACGGGAGCTCGTGCGCGGCGACCCGCTCCTGGGTCGACGAGGTGATCAGGAGCCCGGACGGGGTGAACCCGACGATCCCGACCGACACCGCGCCCCGCTCGACGGTGGCCGCGCCGCCGCCCTTGACCGACCACCACCACACGGCCTTGCCCGTCGCGGCGACGACCCCGGCCTCGTCGGGGGTGAACTGGACCGCTGTGACCCCGGTGCGCCCGCCGCGCAGCGTGGTCAGCACCTTGACCTCGGCGACCCACACGACCTCGACCACCCCGGACTCGGTGCCCACAGCCACCCGGTCGCCGCTCGGCGCGAACGCGATCGCGGTCGGGCGGGCGGTCCGCGCGACGACGACCCGCTTGCCGTCGGGATCGAGCCGGACGATCTCGCCGGTGACCAACCCGACGACGATCCGCTGCCCGCCGGTCACCGGGACCGGCGACACCGCGACGACCGCGATCTCGCCCGGCGCCTCGACCCGCCGGACGACCTCGAGGTCCGGCAGGCGCAGCACCACCACCCGGGTCAGCTCGTCGCGGAGGACCGCGGCGACGTGGCCGTCGAACACCTCGTACGGCCCGACCTTCGGCCCGACGTGCCGGCGGGTGGACGGGAACCCGGCCCCGACCGGAAGCGGTGCGATCGCGTGCGGATGCGCCGCCGGCGCGGCTCCGGCGCCCGGCTCCGACGGGGGATCCGACGGAAGCAGCTCGAACACCTGGAGGGTCCGGTCGGCGAACGGCCGCTCCGAGACCGCCACCAGCGCCGATCCGTCCGCAGTGAACGTCAGCGCCGGCCCGTGTTCGGCGAGGCGCATCCCGACGGAACCGTACCGCGCGATCCGGGGCACCGTACCTCCCTCGACCGGGTACCCCGACCACCACCGATCGTCACCCGTCGCGGAGTCCTTCGACCGGCGGGACCCGCGCGGCGAGCCAAGCGGGGAAGAACCCCGCGATCCCGCCGGCGACCACCAGCAGCGCCGCCGCCGCGAGGGCTGGCGCGAGGTGGATCTCGGGGTCGCGGAGGTAGTCGTTCTCCGGCATCCAAGCTCGAAGTCCGGTGAGCAGCGCCACCCCGACCACGATCCCGAGGTACCCGCTGACCCCGGTGAGCACGATCGCCTCTTGGACCACCGCTCCGACGATCGACGCCGGAGTGGCTCCCAGGGCCTTTCGGAGCGCGATCTCCAGCGTCCGCTCGCGCACGGACACGAGGGTGATGTTCGAAACCCCGACGAGACCGGCGGTCACGGTCCCGACGCCCACCAGCCAGACGAACGCGTCGAGCAGCTCGAACAGCCGCATGATCCGCGCGAACTCGTCGACGTTGTTCCGGACCCGCACCGCCTGCGGATCGTCGGGGTCGAAGTGGTGGCGGGTCGCGAGGAGCTGGCGGACCTCGCCCTCGATCCCCTCGGCCTCGGCGGCGGTGGCGTCGCCGACGGTGAACATGATCTGGTGGAGCTGCTCGTACGCCCCGAACACCGCCTGGCCGGTGGTGATCGGCAGGTACACCTGCTCCATCTCCCCTTCCCCCCCGACGTCTTCGAACACCCCGACGACCTGGAACGGCACCGACGCGATCGTCACGTACTGCCCGATCGACGGCGCGCCGCGGAACAGGTACTCGGCGACGCGCTTGCCGAGGACCGCGACCTTCCGCCGCTCGGCGAGGTCGAGCTCGTCGATGTACCGGCCCTCGGTCACGATCGTCTGCTCGAGGAACCGATGGTCCGGGTGCACGCACCGGATCGTGTACTCGCTGGTCCGGTCGCCGTACGCGATCGGCGCCCCGCCGCGCATCGTGAACCGGCCGGTGATGTGGTCGATCTCGGACACGGCGTGCCGGACGGCGTCGTAGTCCCGGTTCGTCAGGCGGACCGGCCGGCCGACCGCGGTCCCGGCGTACGGCCGGCTGGTCTGGCCGCGGTACACCCACAGGCTGTTGGTCGCGTCGTCGCGGAACTGCCAGCGGACGCTGTTCTGGAGGCCCTGGCCGGTGCCGAGCAGCACCACCAGCACGAACGTCCCCCACGCGACCGACCCCATCGTCAGCAGCGTCCGCAGCGGGTGACGGGCGAGCGACTCGCCGATCTCCCGCCACCGGTCGAGGTCGATCACGCGACCGCCCCGGGGATCCGCACCCGCTCGACCCGGCCGTCGCGGAGCTCGATCACCCGCGACGTCCGGTCGGCGACGCCGCTCTCGTGGGTCACCACCACGAGGGTGGTGCCGGCGCGGTGGACCTCGGCGAGCAGATCGAGGATCTCCTCGGTGGTGGCCGAGTCGAGCGCGCCGGTCGGCTCGTCGGCGAGCAGGATCCGCGGGCTCGTGACGAGGGCCCGGGCGATCGCGACCCGCTGCTTCTGGCCGCCGGACAGCTGCGTCGGGAAGTGGTCGGCCCGATCGGCCAGCCCGACCCGCTCGATCATCGCCGCGGCGCGCTTCAGCCGATCGCGGCGGGACACCCCGGCGTAGTACAGCGGCAACGCCACGTTCTCGGTCGCCGTCTTGAACGGGAGCAGGTGGAACGACTGGAACACGAACCCGACGAATCGGTTGCGGTACTCGGCCGCGCGACGTTCGGACAGGTCTTTCACCAGCACGTCGCCGAGATGGTACGTGCCGGCGTCGTACCCGTCGAGGATCCCAAGCACGTTCAGCAGCGTGGACTTGCCGGATCCGGACGAGCCCATGATCGACACGAACTCGCCCTGCTCCACGTCGAGATCGAGCGACTTCAGGACGTGGAGCGGCCGCCCGCCGACCACGTACGACTTGTCGAGCCCGCGCAATCGGATCATCGCCGCCACACGAGCCGATAGCCGGTCACTCGAGCTCGAGCCACGCGTCGAGCTGGACGTCCGGATCGTCCGACGACAGCGCCTCCTCCACGAGCTGCAGCCGCTCCTTGCTGCGGTCGAGGTCCTCCTGGCTGCCGGGGAACATCGACGCGAGCTGCTCCTGCACCTGGACCGCCGACTTCAACGCGGCGCTGGCGGAGCCGAGCTCGGTCTCGATCTGCTCGGGGGGCTTGTCGTCGGCCACGGTCAGCTCGATCTCCGACGGAGCCGCCGTCTCGACCACCTCCGACACCCGCGCCCCGTCGCCGACCACGACCGCGCGGACCTTGCACCGCTTGTGGTCCGGGGCCTGGAGCTCGAACCCGCCGTCGTCGCCGGACGTGTCGACGTCCTGGCACCCGGAGACCCGGGCCCCCGCGACCGGCTGGCCTGCCGCGTCGAGCACCCGCCCGACGATCGCCCCGACCGGCACGGGCGCGACCTCGCACCACGACTCGCCATCCCGCTGGCCCCAGGTGAGCCGCGCCGCGAGCGCGCCGTCGACCCGGAGATCGCCGACCCCGTCCGGCACCGACGACACGCCCTCGAGCAGCCCGTGGGTGATCCGGAGCTGCCCGGCGGTCGGCGCGAACGGCTCGAGCGGCACGAACCGCGGAGCGCCGTCCGGGAGCGAGGTGGTGCACTGGAGCGCCCACTCGCCCGGACCCGCGGTCGGGGTCGCCGCCGGAGGCGCGGACGACGACCTCGGCCGGGCAGCGGGCCGAGCGGACACGACGGGGCCTGGCGCGGGCGACGGGCCGACCGGGAGAGAGCCGGAGCTCCACCACCAGATCCCGAGGACCACGGCCACGAACGCCAGCCCCAAAAACCAAACGGCGGCGGGGCGTCGAAACGCTCCACCGCCGTCGGGCCGGGACCTTCCCGATGGGAAGTTTCCGGTCAGGTGACTGCCTGCGTTATTCGCAGACGGCCTTGCTGGCACAGCCGGCCGCATCGACGGTGAGGACGCTGGTCGCATCGTCACACGCGACGGAATCGGTCAGGCAGTTGAAGTACTCGGAGATGTCGCAGGTCGTCTCCTCGTACGCCGAGCAGAAGTCATCACCGTACAGGCTGGTGACGTCGAAGTCGCCGCACGCCAGGGACGCGACGTAATCCTCGCACGCCGTGACGTTCTTCTTGCCGGCGCCGCCGCAGCCCACCAGCGTCGAAACCACAACGAAAGCCATCATGCGATTCACGGAGCACCTCCTCCAAGTTCCTGGTCCGGTTATTGGCCGGAGCGGGTCGACACCCGCCACTGCAACAATCTGATACAACCCCCCGGCCCGGTCCACCCCGCGATGATCCGCCACGTCCCCAACGCGATCACCGTCTCCCGGGGGCTCTGCGGCCCCGTGGTGATGGGCCTCGTCGTCGGATTCGAAGCTAACTGGCTCGCGTTCTGGGTTTTCCTGTTCGCGATCGTGACCGACCTGGTGGACGGATTCGTCGCCCGACGGCTGGGGGCGGTGTCCGAGGCTGCCCTGGTGCTCGATCCGCTCGCGGACAAGGTCCTGACCGACTTCACCTGGGCCGGCCTGGCGATCGTCGGGTTCGCCCCGCCGTGGCTCGCGGCGACGATCGTGGTCCGCGACGTGTTGGTCGCGGCGATCTGGGCCTGGGGGATGCCCCGCGGGCGCCAGTGGCCGCCCCGCCCGAGCGGCCAGATCGGGGTCGCGTTCGAGGGGGTGGCGCTGTGCGTCCTGCTGTTCCACGGGCCGTGGCTCGACGTGCACTGGCCCTCGGTCGGGGCGGTGCTCGGAACGGTCGCGCTGGCCCTGTCCGTGGTCCAGCTTCTGGAGTATTCAGTCGTGACGCGACCGGGTGGTCCGGGACGCGCCGCCGGACCCGACTCCTGACCGCCTCGAGCGACTTGCTCACCGACTTGCTCACCCTGGCCGGTCACCGCGACCGGACCGTCACCAGGTGACCGTGACCAGCAGCCCCTCCCCGTTCATCAGCGCGAACCTGCTCACGGCGGCCCGGCTCCCGCTGGCCCCGCTGGCGGTGATCCTGCTGCTCACCCACACCACCTGGGGCACGATCGGGGCCGCGGCGCTCGCCCTCGTGCTCGAGATCACCGACCTGCTCGACGGACGGATCGCCCGCAGCTACGGCCAGGTGACGAGCTTCGGCAAGCTGTTCGACCCGTTCTCCGACGCGTTCAGCCGGTTCACCCTGTTCCTCGGGCTGTACGCGATCGGGGTCGCCGACCTGTGGATGATCGTGGTGATCTTCTACCGGGACAGCTCGATCTCGTTCTTCCGCTCGGTGGCCGCGATCCGGAACGTGGTGCTCGCCGCCCGCGCCAGCGGCAAGTTCAAGGCGATCGTCCAGGGCGTCGGCACCCAGGTGGTGTTCGTCGCGCTGGTGGTGTTCGACCTCGCGCCGTCGGTGCCGATCCCGCGGAGCCTCCCGTGGTGGACGATGGTGGTGATCACCGCGGTCACGTTCGCGTCGTTCGTGGACTACTTCGTCGCGAACCTGCCGATCCTCCGGGCCGCGTGGTCGGACGAGCCGATGAGCCCTCCCCGTGAGAGCCGGTGAACCTGCTCGACGCGAGCTGGCCGGTCGTGCGGCGGGTGCTGTTCGGGCTCGACGCGGAGACGGCGCACGAGTGGACGCTCCGGCTGGTGGCGTCGGCGCCCCGGGTCGCGACCGCGCTGCTGCCGGGCGCCCCCTCGCCCGCGCTCCGGCGGGACGTCGCCGGGATCCCGTTCGCGGGCCCGGTCGGGCTGGCGGCGGGCCTCGACAAGGACGGGCGGGCGATCCCGGTGTGGGGCGCGCTCGGGTTCGGGTTCGTCGAGGTCGGCACGGTCACCGCCCACCCCCAGCCCGGGAACCCGCGCCCCCGGCTGTTCCGGTACCCGGCCGAGCGGGCGATCGTGAACCGGATGGGGTTCAACAACGCCGGGTCGGCCGCGCTCGCGGACCGGCTCCGGAGGCTGCGGGAGCGCGGCCGGTGGCCCACGGTCCCGGTCGGGGCGAACGTCGGGAAGAGCAAGGTCACCTCGCTCGACGACGCGCCGGACGACTACGCGACCTCGGTCCACCGCCTGCGCGGGCTCGTCGACTGGTTCACCGTCAACGTCTCGTCGCCGAACACGCCCGGCCTGCGGGACCTCCAGGACGCGGACGCGCTCCGCAAGCTGCTCCCCAAGGTGCTGGAGGCGGCGGGCGGGACGCCGGTGTTCCTGAAGCTCGCCCCGGACCTCGGCGACGACGCGCTCGACGCCGCGGTCGCGCTGGCGCGGACGCTCGGCATCGGCGGGTTCGTCGCCACCAACACCACGATCCGCCGCGACGGGTTCGATCCCGGCGAGCTCGGCGGGCTGTCGGGTCGGCCCCTGTGGCCGATCGCGCGCCCGAAGATCGAGCGGGTGATCGACGCGGCCGGCGGCCTGCCGGTGATCGGGGTCGGCGGCATCGAGTCGGCCGACCAGGTCCGCGCCCTCCTCGATCGCGGCTGCGCGGCGGTCCAGCTGTACAGCGCGTTCGTGTTCGACGGGCCGGGCCTCCCCGCCAGGCTGCACCGCGCGCTGGCCCAATCCGCCTCGACCGACGGGGCCAGGACCGGATGAACCACGTGCTCCGTCGCCGCCTCCCTGTGCTCGCCACTGTGCGCGTCACTGTGCTCGCCACTGTGCTCGTCACCGCAGGGGCCGGCTGCCCGCGCGCGATCCCCGACCACCTCCGGATCGACCCGCCCAGTCCGGCGACCAGCGCGTCGGCGATCACCGACGCCGGGTCGGCGATCCGGGTGATCCTCGGCAAGGACCCGCTCGGTCGCTCGCCGGCCCTCCCCGAGCCCGCGCTGCTCGAGCCGATCGAGGGAGGCCCCCCGCTCGCGGCGTTCGTCCGCCAGATCCACGAGGTCGAGTCGGGCGAGGGGCCGGTCCAGCGCGGCCTGCAGCAGGTCGAGGACGAGTGGCGAGGGACCGCCGCGGTCCCGCTGTCGCGCGGGTATCGGCTCCGGATCGCCGAGAACCAGCTCGCGAATCGCCTCGGCGACCCGGACACCGCCGAGCGCGACGTGCTGGTGCTGATCACGCCCCTGTCGGACTCCGGGGTCGACCCGACCCTCCCCCGCCGGCCGCTCGCGTGGCTCGGCGGGATGGATCACCCCGACCTGATCCGCCAGTACGCCGAGCGGTGGGTGCTGACGAGCTGGGTCGGAGCCCCGGGGATCCCGCTCGCGCCGGTGACCGCGGCCCTCGCGGCCCCGCAGTACGACGCGCTGCGGGAGTCGCCCGCCGGCCGGCTGATCACCGCCCGCGCGGCCGGAGCGAGCGGCGATCCCACGCCGGGGCTGGCGGACCTGCGCCGGGCGACGATGCTGGCGCTGGCGCGGGCGGGCGCGGATCGCGACGCCGAGCAGGGCGCCTGGGCGGACCAGAAGAAGGCCGCAGCCGACGAGCTCGGGGACCCGGACCCGATCGGGAAGCTGCTCGAGCGCGCAGCCGACACGCTGACCGCCGCGGCGGCCGACGATCGGGCGGCCGGGGGCGCGCTGCTCGCCGGGTCGGCCCTCCGGTGGATCGGGCGGTGTCCGGACGCGCCGTGCGTCGGGATCGACCGGGTCGAAGGGATGGCCGCGGCGGCCCGGTGGTCGCCGGAGATCGCCGAGCTGGCCGCGATCTGGCAGGTGGTGGCGCTCAAGGAGACCCTCGACTCGTTCGAGGTCGGTCGAGAGACCGGGTTGTTCCCGGACATCACGGTCCAGCTCGCCGACGCGTTGCTCGGGACCGGGGCGGGTCCGCTCGACGCGCAGATCCTGCGGAAGCAGCGCCCGGACGCGGTGGTGTGGCTGGCGGTGTGCCGGGCGGTCGGCGCGGAGGGCATCACCGACTGGGAGGGAGCTCGGGTCGCGCTCGGTCAGCACCTCGCGCGGGAGGCCTCGCGCGCAGCCGGCCTCACAACGGACCAATCGGCGGTCGCTACCCTCGAACGGATCCGGAAGCGCGCGGTCCCTTGACGCCTCCGGAGGAGGGGTTACTCAATCGGCGTCGCGGGTGTAGCTCAGTGGTAGAGCTCCACGTTGCCAACGTGGTTGTCGTGAGTTCGAATCTCATCACCCGCTCCACACCTCCTCTTCTCTGCCCGCCCGGGCGGTGATCGCCCGCGCAGCACGCAGCCCGTCGAGCGCCGAGCTCACGATGCCGCCCGCGTAGCCTGCGCCTTCGCCGATCGGGAACAGGTCGCCCACGGTGGTGCTGCACCCCGCCTCGTCCCGGTGAAACCGGACCGGGCTGGTGGTGCGGGTCTCGGGGGCGATCAGCACCGCCTCCTCGCCGGCGAACCCGGGCACCTCCCGGTCGAACGACCGCAGCGCGGCGAGCATCCCGGCGATCACCTCGGTCGGGAGCAGCTCGCGTAGGTCGGTGGCGGTCAGGCCGAGCGGGTAGCTCGACTTCGGCACCTCGACCGAGCCGCGGCCAGCCACCAGGTCGACCACCCGCTGGGCCGGGGCGCGGTAGTCGCCGCCGCCGAGCGCGAACGCGCGGGCCTCGATCGCGTCCTGCCACCGGAACCCGGCCATCGGGTCGGTCGCGCCGTAGCTCGCGGGCGGGACCTCCACGATCACCGCCGAGTTCGCCCAGAACGCGCGGCGGGCCGCGAACGACATCCCGTTCACGACGACCCGATCCGGGTGGTTCGACGCCGGGACCACGACACCGCCCGGGCACATGCAGAACGTGCGGGCGGGCGCCCCGGACTCGGGGTGGTACGCGAGGCGGTAGGTCGCGGGCGGGAGGGCGCCGCGGGCCTCCCCGCCGTACCGCGCCCGGTCGATCAGCTCCTGCGGGTGCTCGATCCGGGCGCCGATCGCGATCCCGCGCGGCTCGGCGGCCGCCCCGGCGTCGACCATCATCTGGACCGCGTCCCGGGCGGAGTGGCCGGTGCCGACCAGCACCGGGCCGCCGCGGATCACCGTCCCGTCTGCGAGCTGCACGCCCCTGCACACACCGTCCTCGACCACCAGGCGGGTCACGGCGGCGTGGAACCGGACGTCGACCCCGAGGGCCTGCAGGCGGGCGCGGAACGGGGGCAGCAGGGCGCGGATCCGGTCGGTGCCGAGGTGGGCCCAGCTCTCCTGGACCGCGGCGGGGTCGGCCCCGAACTCGATCAGCTTCCGGAACACGTACCCGAGCTCGCCGTCGCGCCGGCGGGTGTAGATCTTGCCGTCGGAGAACGTGCCCGCGCCTCCTTCGCCGAACACCAGGTTGTTCTCTGGGTCGAGCGGGAGCTGGCCGCGCCAGTGGCCGTTCACGACCTTGATCCGCTCGTCGACCGGGCCGCCGCGCTCGAGCAGGGTGACGGGCGCCCCCGCTTCGGCCAGGAACAACGCCGCGTACAGCCCGGCGGGTCCGGCGCCGACCACGATCGGGCGGACGTCGGCCGGCCAGGTCGGCCGGGTGGGCGTCGAGGCGACCAGCCCGTACCGGCCCGCGTCGCGATCGTTCCACGCGCGGACGCCGGAGATCCGCTTCCGGAGGACCTTCGGCTCGTCGACCACCTCGACCTTGAACACCCCGAGCCACCGCTGCCGCTTGTGGCGCGCGTCGAGGCTCTTGCGGACGAGCGACGCGTCGGTCACGGCGGTCAGCGGGAGGTGGAGGTGGCGGGCGACGATCGACCGGGCCTCGGCGGAGTCGTCGAGCGGTACGTTGGTGACGAGCAGCATCCGTGCTCGGTATCCAGGTCGCAGGCCGGCATCGATCCCGAGGTGGAACGGACGGTGGATCGCGTTACGTCCGAAGCCTTCCGTGAGGGGTTCCATGGCCATTCGCATCGCGATCAACGGGTTCGGTCGGATCGGGCGCAACGTGCTGCGCGCCGGCTGGCATCGTTCGGACATCGAGTTCGTCCACGTGAACGACCTCGTCTCCCCTGCCATGCTCGCCTACCTGCTGCGCCGCGACTCGGTGCACGGGACGTTCGAGCAGCCGGTGGAGGCGGTCGACGGCGGGATCCGCGTCGGCGATCGGGTGATCCCGGTCACCGCCGAGCGCGACCCGACCAAGCTCCCGTGGAAGTCGACCGAGGTCGACGTGGTGCTCGAGTGCACCGGCGCGCTGGTCAAGCGCGACCAGGCCGCTCAGCACCTCACCGCCGGCGCAAAGCGCGTGATCATCAGCGCCCCGGCCAAGGGCGACGTCGACGCCACGATCGTGATGGGTGTGAAC
>JBEBJW010000086.1:0-11936 GCA_040079715.1 Myxococcota bacterium
GGACGGCCCGCCGAACGGGTGGGTCCCCGCGCTGCCGAGGTACAACCCCTTGATCGGCGTGGTGTGCCCCGACAGCGTCCGACTCGGGCGACCGACCCACAGCTGGTCGAGCGCGTGCTCGGCGTGCATCAGGTGCCCGCCGGTCACGCCGTACCGCGCCTCGAGCTCGGGCGGGACCAGGAGCTCCGCCGCGACGACCGCCCCGCCGATCCCCGGATCGACCCGGGCCAGCACCTTCAGCACCGCGTCGAGCAGCTGCTCGCGGGCCCCGGCTGCCCAGCCGCCCGCCGGAGCGTACGGCACCCCGAACACGTGGGCCGACAGCACGTGGTGACCCGCGGGGGCGAGCGACGGATCCGCGACGGTCGGGACCCGGATCGCGAGCGGCGGATCGCCCGGGAGGCGGCCGTGCTTCGCGTCGTCGAACGCCCGCTCGATCCCGTTCGGCGACGTGACGACCGCGATCCGCTCGAACGCGCCCTCGCGGCAGGTGAACTGCGGCGCGCGCGACAGGGCGAGGTGGAGCTTGGCGCTCGTCGCGCGGACTCGGATCGCCCGGACCTCGTCCTCGGTCGGGACCGGCAGCTCTCCGGCCGGCACGAGGTCGAGCAGGGTCCGCCGTGGATCGAGGGCCGACACCACGATCGGGGCGTCGAGCGCCTCGCCGTCGCGGAGCACGACCCCCTGGACCACCCCGCGGTGGACCCGGATCCGCTGGACCGCGGCCGAGCACCGCAGCTCGACCCCGAGGGACCGGCACGCGGCCGCCAGCGCGTCGACCAGCTTCGCCGGTCCGCCGACCACGTCGCGCCCGGCGGTGAGCTCGCGCAGGAGCACGATCCCGGCCGACTGCGGCGATCGAGGGCCGAGCCAGCTCCCGATCAGCGCCGGCAGGATCAGCCCGGCGCGCAGTCGCTCGTGCCCGATCGACTCGCCGACCCAGTCGTCGGCGGACATCACCGCGACCCGCGCCAGCTCGAGCAGCGCGTCGGCGCCGCGGCGGCGGAGCCGGAACGCCTGGTCGAGCAGCGGCATCAGCGGCGCGTCCTGGCCGAGGCGGGGCGCGGGGACGTCGATCAGCGCCCCGACGATCGGCCGCACGCTGTCGATGAACCCACGCCAGGCCGCGTAGCCGTCCGCGTCGCCGACGATCGCGAGCTCGGCCTTGGCCGCAGCGGGATCCGCGGCGACGAGCAGCCCCGAACCCGGCGTCTCGCCCGGCGCGGCTGGCAGGAACAGCGGGGGGCGGTCTCGGAGCGCGAGCCCGTGCGCGCCGAGGTTCAGCGCGTCGATCACCCACGGCCGCACCGTGTCGGCGTCGTGGTGCAGCCCGACGTGCCGGTACCCCGGGTGGAACTCCTCGCCCGCGCACAGCCCGCCGAGGTGGTCCCGCGCCTCGACCACCACGACCTTCCGGCCGGTGCGGGCGAGCGAAGCGGCCGCGGCGAGCCCGTTGTGGCCCCCTCCGACGACGATCGCGTCCCAGGTGTTCATACGGCCGCCTGCTCGAGCAGGGTCCGCGCCGCGAGCCCGCCCGGGGCCCCCATCACGCCGCCGCCCGGGTGCGCGCCCGAGCCGCACAGCCACAGGCCGGGCACCGGGGTCTTGTACCGGGCCCACCCGGAGACCGGGCGTTGGAACAGGATCTGGTCGAGGGTGAGCTCGCCGTGGAAGATGTTGCCCTCGGTCAGCCCGAACTGCTGCTCGAGGTCCCACGGGGTGAGCACCTGGCGGTACAGGATCGCCTCCTTCAGCCCTGGACAATACTCGGCGAGGGTGTCGACCACCGCGTCGCCGAACGCCTCGCGGTGCTGGGGCCAGGTGGCGGCGCCGCCCGCGAGCTCGTACGGCGCGTACTGGACGAAGATCGACATCACGTGCTTGCCCGGCGGCGCCATCGACGGGTCGAGCAGCGACGGGATCACCACGTTCAGGTACGGCCGGCTCGAGAACGCGCCGTACTTCGCCTCGTCGTACGCCCGCTCGAGGTACGCGACCGACGGGGCGACCGCGATGTCGCCGCGCAGGTGCAGCCCGTTGCCCGGTCGCCCGGTGAAGTCCGGCAGCCGGTCGAGCGCGAGGTTCACCTTGCCCGAGCTGCCGCGCGCCTTGTACCGCGCGATCTTCGTCACGAACTCGGGGTCGAGGTGCGCGGCGCCGAGCAGCTTCAGGAACGTCAGGCGCGGCTCGAGGCCGGAGACGACGACCTTCGCGTCGATCTCTTCCCCGCTCTCGAGCACGACCCCGGTGGCCCGGCCGCCGTGCATCCGGATCTTCGCCACCGGCGCCTCGGTCCGGATCTCCGCCCCGAACGACCGGGCGCTCGACGCGATCGCCTCGCTGACCGCGCCGTTGCCGCCGCGCGCGAGCCCCCACGCCCGCGATGCGCCGTCGATCTCGCCCATGTAGTGGTGGAGCAGCACGTACGCCGTTCCGGGCGACCGGACGCCGAGGTAGGTCCCGATGATCCCGCTGCACGACATCGGCGCCTTGAGCGCGTCCGCCTCGAACCACTCATCGAGGAAGTCCGCCGCCGACATCGTGGCGAGCTTCATCTGGAGCGTGAGATCGTCGTCCGGCATCGCCCGGACCGCGCGCCCGAGCCCGAGCATCTGCCACAGGTCGCGGGGGCGGAGCGAGGCCGGGTCCGGCGCGGGCTGGTCGACGAAGTGCCGGGCGAACCGGGCGAGCCGACCGAGCGCCTTGCCGAACTCCGGGTACCGCTCGGCGTCCTTGGCCGAGAACCGCGCGATCTCCTGCCGGGTGAGCTCGGGGTCCGGCCACCGGCACAGCCCCGGGCCGTCGAGGTGCGGGGTGTACGAGCACTCGAGCGGGATCAGCTCGAGGCCGTGCCGCGCGAGCTCGAGGTCCCGCCAGATCCACGGGCGCAGCAGGCTCACCACGTAGCTGCACACGGTGAACTTGAACCCGGGCACCAGCTCCTCGGTGACCGCCGCCCCGCCGACCAGGTGTCGGCGCTCGAGCACGAGCACGCTCCGCCCGGCCCGCGCGAGGTATGCGGCGCACACGAGGCCGTTGTGGCCTCCGCCGACGATCACCGCGTCGTATCGACGCCCCATCCGGCCACCCCGGCCGCGGCGGGCGCCTTGGTGGTCGCCCGCTTCCGCGGCGGATCGAAGAACGTCCGCGGGACCACCGTGGCCCGCACCGACCGCCGCTCGTACTCGACCGTGTGCTCGACCCGCAGCTCGGTGCCGAGCACCGCCTGCTCGCGGCGGACCGACGCCAGCAGGAGGTACCGCTTCAGGACCGGCGACCAGGTGTGGCTCGTGGCCTGCCCGATCTGGGTCCGCCCGTCCTCCGCGTACACCGGCACCGCGAGGCGGCTCGCGACCGGCCCGAGGTTCGGGGGCAGCCCGTACGACTGGTACAGCTGGTCGAGCTCCTCCCAGTCGAGCTGCAGCCCGACGAGGTCCCACGCCGCCCCGCGCGCCCGCTCGGCCTCGACCGCCGGCTGCCCGCAGAACGGCGTCTCGCGCTCGAGCTCGACGCAGCTCCCGAGCCCGAGCTCGTCCGGGGTGCTCTTGCGCCCCTCGATCAGCGCGGTCCGGGCGGTGAAGTAGTCGACGCCCTGGAGGACGAATCCGGCCTCGATCCGCGCCACGTCGAGCGCGTCGAGCCCGAACGGGGTCAGCGCGTGAGGAGCGCCGGCCTCGATCACCGCGTCCCACACCCGCACCGCGTCTGCCGCGTCGACGAACAGCTCGTACCCGAGGTCGCCGGTGTAGCCGGTGCGCGAGATCCACCCGGGCACCCCGGCGATCTTCGCCCGCCGCACCCGGAAGAACGGCATCAGCCCGAGGTCGAAGTCGACCACCGACGCGAGGCAGCTCCGGGCGAGCGGACCCTGGACCGCGAGGGCGGCGAACCGCTCGGTGGTGTCGTCGATCGTCACGTCGAGCCCGCGGGCGTGCCGGTGGAGCCACCCGCCCCACCGCTCGGACGTGCACAGGCGGAACCGCCCGGACTCGAGGTGGGCGCAGGTGCCGTCATCGAGCACCTTGCCGTGCGGATCGACCAGCAGCCCGTAGGTGACGCGGCGCTCCGGGAGCTTCGCCACGTCGCGCGAGAACACCCGCGACAGCAGCACCGCGGCGTCGGCGCCGGACACGTCGTACTTGCACAGCGGCGACACGTCGAGCAGCCCGGCCTTGTGGCGGATCGCGAAGTACTCCTCCTCGGAGTGGGCGTCGTACGCGCGGACCGCCGCGAACCCGTTCCACTCTTTCCACAGGAACGAGTGGCAGCGGGCGCTGGTCCGGGGGTGGAACGGGCTCGTCCTCGGCATGGTTCGGACCTACACGGGCACGGTTACGGGACCTGCGCGACGCCCGCCTGCGCCGACGGCACGCCGCGGACGGCGTCCACGTCTATCGTCGATCCCGGGGTCGGGACCACCACGAGCACCCGGTGATCCACGAGCCGATCCCCGGGAGACGCCGCCCCCGTCGCGCCCTGGCCCTCGGACGCGGCCACCGAACATCCGTCGATCGCGCACGACATCGCCGCTGGATCCGCGGGGGGACGGGCCCACCCGAGGGCGACGCCGGCGGTCGGATCGGCGAGCGACGCGAACCCCGGCCCGGACGACGGGACCGGGTCCACGAGATCGAGCGGGACGAGCTCGAACGGCCGGATCGCGAGGCGGGGATCCACCGGATCGTCCCACCGGAGCGCCGACGACGCCTCGAGCAGCAGGTGGGCGTACACCGCCGGCACGCCATCCCACGCGAACCACCAGACCGCGTACCGCAGATCGCCGGCGTCGCCGCTGTGGATCCCGTCGGCGTACACCATCCCGAACGCGGGGGTGTCGGCCAGCGCGACCGTCGGGACGACCGACAGCCGGGTCCACTCGCCGTCGGCGGCGACCCCGTTGCCGTCGCGGGCGTCGGCCTGGGACGCGATCCGGACCCCGGTGGCGAGGGCGTCGAGCGTGCCGCCGCGATCCGGGTCGAACGTGGCGGACAGCGCGCTGGTCGTGATCGAGGTCGGGGTGGTGACCGCGGATCCCGCCGGGACGGCCGCTGCGCCGCCGAGGTACGCCGCCACCGCGAGCGCCTCGCCGCCGGCGAGCGGTCGATCGAGCACGAACGTGAGCAAGCCGCGCTCGTCGCCGATCGGGTCCGCGGGATCGGCCTGCGCGAACGGGTCGCCGAGCCCGTCGATCACCGCGGTCCGCAGCGCCGCGCCGCCCTCCGCGCAGTCCTGGACCGCGACCACCACCGTCGCCGGGTCGAACGGGTCCGCGATCCCGACCGCGTCGAGCGCGGCGCGGAAGTCGACCACCAGGGTCACCGGCACCGGCCCCGACGATCCCGCCGGCGCGCCGGTCACGGTGATCGGGATCCGCGCCGGGTGCGCCGGATCGAACCACCCGTCGTCGTCGCCGGGGACGCCGTCGCAGTCGGTGTCCGCCGCGCGGCACAGCTGGAGCGCGCCCGGGTTCGTGTCGGCGTCGAGGTCGTCGCAGTCGCCCGGGACCCGGGCCCACGACGGGTTCGGCGGGATGCAGGTGACGAGCGGGAACGCCTCCAGCCCGTAGCCGTCCTGGTCGAGGTCCGCGTACCAGGTGGGCGGGTCGAGCGTCGCCTCGATCTCGTCGCCGAGGCCGTCGCAGTCGTCGTCGAGGCCGTCGCAGACCTCGGGGGCGTACAGGTACACCGCCGGGTTCTCGTCGTCGCAGTCCCCGCCGATCGGCGCGGTGCCGTCGCACGACACCCGGGTCGGCCCGCCGTCGACCCCGCGCCCGTCGCCGTCCGCGTCGACCAGCCACGCCTCGGACGGGTGATCGTCGGCGACGCCGGAGCAATCCTGGTCGATCCCGTCGCACGGGTCGTCGCGCTCGGGGTGGACGGTCGAGTCGGCGTCGTCGCAGTCGGTCTCGCCGCGGCCCCAGCCGGGCCCGGGGGCGCAGGCGACGATCGCGTCCGCCCCGTCGGCGCCGTAGCCATCGCCGTCGCCGTCCGCGTACCACGCGCCCGGGTCGACCCCGTCCTCGTCGATCACCCCGTCGCAGTCACCGTCGACGCCGTCGCAGTGCTCGGGGGCGTCCGGGTGGACGAACGGGTCGCGGTCGTCACAGTCGACCGACGCGGCGTAGCCGTCGCGATCGGCGTCCCGATCGACCGCGTCTCCCCCACAACCTGCGATCAGCCACCACACCGGCGGGGCTTAACCGATCACGGCCGGTCGGGGTTGGCCGCGACGCGCTCCGGACTCGCCACGCTGCCAGTGGGCCCCACCGGGACCACGGGCGGGGCGAGCGCCGCGTCGAGGGCCCGCTTCGCGAACCGGCTGACCCCGATCGTCGCCACGACGGTGAGCCCGAGCGCCACCGCGGTCGCCCACGGCGGCAACCCGGGCCGGGCGACGAGGTCCAGCGCCGACGCGACGGTCGAGCCGGTGTACGCGAACACCACCACCGGGAACAGGTGCCCGGCCGCGGTGCCGAGCACGAAGTCGCGGATCGAGACCGGCGTGGCGCCGAGCATCGGGCTCAGCAGGTTGAACGGGGCCAGCGGCGACAGCCGGAGCAGGAACACGAGCTTCAGCCCGTCGGCGCGGATCGCCTCGTCGATCCGGAACCACCGCGGATCGGCCGCGATCCGCCGCTCGACCGCGCGCCGGAACACGGTCCGACCGAGGAGGAAGCTCGTGGTCGCCGCACCCGTCCCGACCAGGATCCCGACCGGGATCCCGGTCGCGGCCCCGTACAGGAACCCCGCGCTCGCCTCGAGGATCGAGGCCGGGACCATCCCGATCGTCGCCGAGACGTACCCGATCACGAACAGCAGGTCGCCCGCGGGACCGAGCCCGTCGAGCCACTGGAGCCACGCCGCGATCGCGTCCACATGGGTGAGGAACACGGCGAGCAACGCCACGAACCCGACCACGACCACGACCCGGACCCACGAAGCACGAGACATCCCCCTCCTTTATCGCGGGGCGAACGCCGCGTACGCATCTCGGGTCGCCGCGACGAGCCGACCGACCGAGAACCGCTCCCGCAGCGCCTCGATCGCCCGCGGATCGTCGATGCCGGGGCCCTGGGCCAGCGCCGCGCGGATCGCGTCCGCCAACGCGGCAGGATCGCCGGGATTGACCAGCGTCCCGAGCCCGAGCTCGGGGATCCCGCCGGCCCGGGTCGCGACGATCCGCGCGCCGGCGAGCCCGGCCTCGATCACCGCCTGACCGAGCCCCTCCTCGACCGACGGGTGGACGAACAGGTCAGCGGCCTTCAGCCACCGGGGCACGTCGGCGCGGACGCCGAGCCACCGCGCGTCCACCCCGCGCCCGTCGGCCCTCGCCCGGAGCGCGCCGCGGAGCGGTCCGTCGCCGAGGACGACCAGCACGGCGTCCGGGACCGCGGCCAGCGCGTCGATCAGGTGTCGGTGGCCCTTGTGGTCGACCAGCGCCCCGACCGCGACCACCAGGCGCCGCTCGCGGGCCAGCCCGAGCTCGGCCCGCACCCCGTCCCGGTCTGCGACCGCCGCGTCGATCGGGGCCGGATCCACGGCGTCGTACACGGTCCGAATCCGCTCGACCCCGGCTCGGCGCACCACCGCGGCGACCGCCCCGCTGACGGCGATCACCCCGGCCGCCCGACACAGCCGCCGCGCCCCGACCCGGCTCGGGGCGAAGTCGACCCGGCGGTGGACCACGACCGGCCATCGCCCGCCGAGCGCCACCGCGGCCCCGTGCCCGTCGTGGGCGGCGACGAGGTCCGGACCGAGCCGCTCGAGCGCCCGCCAGACCGCGGGGCGGCCCCACCACCGGCCGCGGACCGGCACCGGGACGACCTCGATCCCGTCGGCCTCGAGCGCCGCCCGGATCGGGGCGTCGTCCGGGACGATCACCGTCGCGTCGGGCCACCCGCGGACCAGCAGCCGGAGCTGGGTCTGGCCGCCGCGCCACGCCCGGCCGGCGTCGAGGTGGACCACCCGCATCGATGGTCAGCCGATCCGGACCGCGTGGTCCGCCGCGAGCCGCGCGACCCCGTCGACGATCGGGTACCGCACGCGACACGCACCGCAGGCGAGCCCGCCCTCGACCGCGGCGAGCTCTCCCCGGCACGCCGGGCAGACGACCACGGCGAGCAGCGCCTCGATCGTCAGTTCGACAGCTCGGTCCCGAGGACCGGCCCCGCCTGGATCGCCGTCTGGACCACCGATCCTGCCGGGAGTTCCTCGCTCGGTCCCACGTCCCACGTTCGATCCCCGGTCAGCGCGACCACCCGGCCCTGCTGGATGTACGGATAGCCCGCCGCCCCGAACGCGATCGACGACGACGAGGTCGGGCCGCCGATGATCGTCCAGGTCCGGTCGGAGATCCGCCCGGTGCGCAGGTCGAACGCGGTGTGGCTCGTGAACCGCGTGTCGTACTTGTTCTCGCCCTCGCCCGGGACGATGATCCCGCGCCCGCCGGAGTCGATCGTCGCGAACGCCCCGTCGCGCGCGGTCACCCGGTGGACGATCTGGCTGCCGCCGCTCGAGCCGTCCGCCGACGGGGTGCGCATCAGCCACGACTGGTACTGGACCCAGGCGGCATCGTCGGACGACTCCGGCAACCCGAGGTCCAACCCAGCGAACGCGCGACTGACGACCAGGCGGAGGTTCTCGTTGATCTGCCCGACCCGGTTGTTGCGCCGGTCGAGGCCGCCCTCGAGGTCGATGTTCGCGATCCGCCCGTCGGCGTGCATCTGGAGCTGGACGACGGAGCCGGTCAGCGCCTCGTCGAGCTCGGTCAGGATCGGCTGGAGCAGCCCCTCCTCCTGGACGAGGCCCGCGGCGGACAGCGCCACGTCGTCGAGCCGGCAGTCGACCTGGACCGTCCTCCGCGTCTCGACCTGGGCGTCGGCGCAGGTGGTGACGATCCGGAGATCGAACCCGGTGGTGCGCGCCTGGTGGTTGAACGGGGTGGCCAGCCACATCACGAGCGGCAGCTGGACCTGCGACTCGAGGTAGAACCGGTGGGTGCGCGACCAGTCCCAGCCGAACACCTCGGACCCGGGCGAGCCAGGGACCGCGGGCGACCCAGGGGCAGGGGCCCCAGGCGACACGATCGCGCCCGGAGGCGGCTCGCCGGCCTCGGCGGCGAACGCGACCGACGGAGCCACCGACAGGAACGGAGCCAGGGCGATCACCATCGCGACCTCCTCGATACCCGGATCTTAACGCTCTGGAGTGGCGGACCGGGGCGGTTTGTTCACCCGGCCGTGCAGACCGGGTCGAGCGGGCAGCCCGGGCAGACCGACGGATCGCGGTGGCCGCGGCACGCGCCGGAGATCCCGAGGTGCGCGAGCGCGAAGTCGAACCGGACCGGATCGTCCGGATCCAGCTGGCGGAGTGCGTCGGTGACCTCGATCGCGGTCCGCAGGCTGCCGTCGGTCCGCCGGGTCAACCCCACGAACCGGGAGATCCGCAGCACGTGGGTGTCGAGCGGGATCACCAGGGTCCGCGGGTGCCACCGGGTCCACAGCCCGAGGTCGACCCCGTCCGCCGGCCGGATCATCCACCGGAGGAACATCCACCACCGCTTGGTCGCTGAGCCGTCGGCCGGGCGCGGGACCAGGGTCCGGAATCCGCGCGGGAGCGCGTCGAACGTCGCCGCCCGGACCCCGCACCCCGGCGCCGCCGCGACCGCTGCGCCGCGGATCGCGCCGATCAGCGCGTCGAGCGCGTCCGGCAGTGTGTCGCCGCGGAGGTGGTGCTCGAGCGACGGAGCCTCGCGGTACAGGCGGTTCAGCGCCGACAGGAGCAGGATCCAGTCCACGCCGCGGTTCCATCGGTAGTACAGCGGTCGGAGCGGCGGCCCGTGGACCTCCGGCTCGAACGCGTCGACCCACGCCCGCGGCCCGCCAGCGGCGTCGGCGAGCTCCACCAGCCGATCGAGCACCGGTCGGAACGCGGCGACCCGCCCGTACGCGAGGCTCGCCGCCAACACCGCCGCGACCTCGCGATCCGCGGGATCGGCGTACAGGTGCGGCACGCGGACCGGGTCGGCGGCGAGCCGGGTGGCGGTGTCGGTCTCGGCGCACAGCCGCTCGAGGGTGGCGAGGAGGGTCGCCCGTCCGCGGCTCACCCCTGCCCCAGCCGGTCGAGGCGGTCGACGAGGTGTTCGGCGAACGGCAGGCTGCAGGTGAACGCCGGCGACACCGCGTTCAGGACGTGCAGCGAGCGCTCTCCCTCGTCGACCACGAAGTCCTGGACGAGGTCCCCGCTCGCGCGGTCGACGAGCTGGGCCCGGATCCCCGAGCGACCCCAGGTCCGGAACGCGCCGCGGGACAGGCCGTCGCACAGGTGGGACGCCTCGCGGACGAGCCAGGTGCGCGAGTGCTTCGCGAGCTCCCGCGCGGCGTGCCGGCGGAACGTGCCGTTGGTGCCGAGCAGCCGGGTCTGGATCCGCACCTGGGCGCCGACCTCGCCCCACCGGACCCCGCGCAGCCCGCCGTAGTCCTCCCGCCACCGCGCCGGCGCCGCGGTCGGGCCGATCTTGGTCCGCCCGTCCACCCGGACCGTCAGGTGAACGCCCAGGAACGGCAGCTCGAGGTCCGGCACCGGGTACACGCAGCACGCGAGCGGCGGGGCCGTCGGCGCGCCGATCACGTACGACCCGCGGAACGGGACCAGGGTGAACCGGCCGCCCACGCCCCACGCCGCCGCCACCTGGTCGGCGTACGCGCCGGCGCAGTTCAGGACCAGGCCCGCGCCGATCGGCCCCGACGGGGTGGTGACGATCGACCCGGACCGCCCGGTGAACGCCGTCCCGGTGCGGATCTCGACCCCGAGCGATCGCGCGTCGGCGGCGAGGGCGGACACGACCCGCGCCGGATCGACCACCGCGGTGTCCGGCGACCACAGCGCCTGCTCGACCGTCCGGACCCGCGGCTCGATCCGACGGGCGTCCGCCGCGGAGATCGACTCGACCCGGACGCCGTTGTCGACGCCCCGCCGGCGAAGGAGCTCGAGCGCCGGCAGGTCGCGGGCGGACCGAGCGACCACCAGCTTGCCGCACCGCCGGATCGGCAGCGCGCGCTCATCACAGAACCGGGACATCATCCGGTTCCCGTCGACCGAGAACCGCGCCTTGAGCGAGTCGTGGGCGTAGTAGAACCCGGCGTGCAGCACCCCCGAGTTCCGACCGGACGCGTGGGCCCCCACGTCGTGCTCCTTCTCGAGCACCACCACCGACCGCCCCGGGTGCCGCGTCGCGAACGCCCGGGCCGCCGCGAGGCCGACGATCCCGCCCCCGATCACCACCAGGTCGCGCCGTTCCATGGCGGTGGCTAACGCGCGGGGAGCCGGGCGAGCACCACCTCCGGCAGGACCACGTCCACGTCGCGCCACGCCGCCGCGATCCCCGGGGGCAGGCGCGCCGCGTCCTTGGTGGTGCACACGATCGGCAGCCCGCCGGCCCAGTCGCGCAGGACCTGGGGATCGATCGGCGCGTGATCCGGGATCGCCAGGAACCGCGCCACCGGGAGATCGATCGTCGCGAGGAAGTCCGCGGGGCGCCCGATCCCGGCGAACGCCGCGACCGGACCGGTCGGCGTCGCGGGCTGCCAGGCGGTCGGGCGGCGGACCACCGGGTGACCCGGGAACCCGAACCGGCCGTCGCCGTGGTGGACCAGCACGAGGTCCGCGGTCGGGCGGACGACCGGGCGCTCCCGCCGCTCCCCCGCCGGCAGCAGGCCGCGGGCGCCCGGGAACCGCGCGTCGACGATCGCGAGCTCGAGGTCGCGGTGGAGTCCGCGGCGCGCCGCTCCGTCGTCCACGACGATCACCGTCGCGCCGGCGTCGCGGAGCAGGCGGGCCGCGCGGACCCGGTCCGGACCGGCGGCGACCAGCGCACCGCACCCCGCGAGCAGCGTGCCCTCGTCGCCCAGATCGCGCGGATCGGTCGACAGCACGACG
>JBEBJW010000087.1:0-11926 GCA_040079715.1 Myxococcota bacterium
CCACGAACCGGACCATCCCGGGCTCGACGTCGATCGCGGTGACGTCACCGGCCGGGACGGCGCGCGCGAGCCGCACCGCGAAGTACCCGGTCCCCGCCCCCACGTCGGCGACCCGCATCGCGGGCCCGAGCGCGAGCGCGCGCAGCACCTCGTCCGGTCGCTGCCAGGCGTCGCGCGCCGGATCGTCGAGCACGGCCGAGAGGGCCTCCGGATCGTCGAACCGGTGCCCGTGCCCGGGCCCGTGGTGCCCGTCGTGCGCGTGGTGCCCGTGGTGCCCGTGGTGCCCGTGCCGGTGCGGCGAATGGAGCGCATCACCGGAGCCGAGCGCGCCGGTGATCTTCTCCCACAGGCGGCCGAGCGCGCTCACAGCGCACCGGCCAGTACGCGCTCGCACGTCAGCTCGAGGTTGAGCATCGTCGCGGCCTGCGTGCCGGCGGCGGCGGCGAAGATCGCGGCCTGGCGCCGGTTCGCCAGGTCTCCAGCGGCGTAGACCCCCGGCACCGAGGTCTCCAGCCGCGCCGGATCGACCCGGACGTAGCCGTGCTCGTCGAGCTCGACCCCGAGGGCGCGCACCACGTCGACCTGGCGCTGCGGGGGGTGCGCGAACAGCGCGGCGCAGGCCACGGTGATCCCGGTGGTCAGCTCCACGCCTGCGAGCGCTGCGTCCCGCGCGACGAGCCTGGCGATCGGCGCGGTCTCGAGCCGGATCCCCGCCGTGGCGAGCGTGACGAGGTCGCCCTCGGGCAGCTCGACCCCGCCGTTGGTGAACACGGTGAGCTCGCGGGTCCACCCGCGGGCCTGGAGCGCGAACATCGTCGCCATCGGGGCCTCGGCAGCGCCCGCGAGGTACCCCCACGGCCGATCCTGGACCTCCCACCCGTGGCAATAGGGACACTGGAAGATGGACCGCCCCCACAGCGCGCGGAACCCGTCGATCGGGAGCGGCTCGTCGATCATCCCGGTCGCGAGGAGGATCCGCCGCGCCGTGACCGCCTCGCCGGACTCGAGGGTCACCTCGAACGCCCCCCGGGCGCCGGCGATCGACCCGACCCGCGCGTCGCGCACCTCGACGCTCGGGTAGGTCCGGAGCTGGTCGCGGCCGACGGCCCGGAACTCGTCCGGCGGCGTGCCGTCGCGGGTGACGAGGTTGTGGATCCGCTCCGCGGCGGCGTTCCGCCGCTGGCCCGCGTCGCACAGCAGCACCCGCTTGCGGGCGATCCCGAGCGCGAGGGCGGCGGAGAGGCCGGCCGGGCCTCCACCGACGATGAAGACATCCTGGATCGGGGTCATGGTTCGGTCCTGTGGTGGTCGGGTTCGAAGCCGCGGGCGCCGGCTCCCACGTCGTCGCGCAGCATCGCGAGGGTCACCTCGCCGAACCGCGCGAGCAGCAGCGCCTCGGCGTCGCGGAGGGCGGCGCCGAGCCTGGCGTTGACCGCCGCCTCGACCCGGCAGCCGGGAGACTCCGTCCGGTGGCCGATCGCGAGCAGGTCGGGTGACCCGAGCGCCTCGTGGACGTCGCGCAGGGTGACGTCGGACAGCGCGCACCCGAGCGTCCACCCGCCGCCGTGGCCCTTGTCCGACCGGACGAACCCGCGGGCCCGGAGCCCGGCGAGGAGCCGGCGGATCACCACGGGGTGCGTGTCGAGCGCCCGCGCCAGCACCTCGGACGTGATCGGCGCCGGGGCCTCGGCCAGGTGGAGCAGCAGGTGGAGGACCCCGGAGAGGCGGCTGTCGCGTTTCATGTAACTTGATTCATTACGTGAAACTCGCCCGCTGTCCACGGTGCTCCTCGCGCGCCCGCGGCAGGGGGCCGGAGGGCGCGCAGCGGTCGGCGGAGCCGACGGAGCGGCCGCCGGAGCAGACCCCGCAGGCCGAGCCCCTGCGGAGCAGGGGGCGGGCGAGGAGGCTGCGGAGGGGACCGGCCGCGACCCCGCAGGACCCCGACGGCCGCAGGCCGGGCCGCCCGGATCCGTCGTCGGAGGCTATGACGGACGCTGGAGCAGCCCGTTCTCGACCGCGAACAGCGCCACCGCGACCCGGGTCGACACGCCGAGCCGCTCGTAGATGTGGGTCACGTGGTGGTGGACGGTCCGCGGCGACAGCGCCAGCGCCTGGGCGACCTCCTTCTCCGTCCGCCCGAGCGCGATCAGCCGCAGCACCTCGAGCTGCCGCGGCGTCAACGCGGGGCGCGGCCCACGGACCGCGGGGGTCACCCCGTCCACCGCGAGCACCGCCGCGACCGCCCCGGCGTCGAGCTGGCCGTCGCGGGCGAGCCCCTCGACCACCCGCCGCGCCTCCCGCGCCGACAACGCCGGCCGGTGGGCCCGGTCCTCCCGCAGGGCGGTGTACACGTCGGCGGCGGCGAGCAGCCGGGCCCCGACCGACAGCGCGGTGGTCGCCATCGGGTACCCCGTCCCGTCGAGCCGCTCGTGGTGCCCGCCGGCGATCGCGGTCACCGCCCGGAGCTGCGGGATCGGCGCCAGAACGCGCACCGTGTGGTACGGGTGGAGCCGGAGCCGCTCGAGCTCGGTGTTCGACAGCGGACCGGGCTTGTCGAGGGTCGCGGTCGACACGCTGACCAGCCCGAGGTCGTGCAGGAGCCCGGCCACCCGGACCTCGCGGGCGTCGACCCCGAGCCCGAGCTGGGCTGCGGCGGCCTCGGCCCGCGCGGCCACCGCCGACGAGTGACCGATCCGGTACACGCTCTTCAGGTCGGCGAAGTCGGCGAACGCCGCCGCCAGCGGCCCGAGCCCGTCGAGCGGGAGCCCGTCGTCCGGGACCCGCGCCGCGAGCTCGTCCCAGATCGACGGCTGGCGGGCCCACGCGGTCAGCGTCGGCAGCGCGTCGATCGCCGCCTCGGCGACCCGTGGATCGAGGGCCTCCCCCGCGGCGCCCCGCAGCACCGCGACCACGTCGTCCGGGGAGAACGCCCGAACCGCGAGCTCGGTCAGGTACCCGCCCTGCACGATCCGCGCGACCGGCTCGATCGCGTCCTCGGCGAGGCCGTCCGGGACCCCCGCCCCGTTCCACCGCTCGTACGCTTGCCGCAGCGGCGCGCAGACCGTCGGCCCGAGCCCGAGCCGATCCGCGAGGTGGGCGGCGACCTCGCACTGGCTGGCGGCCATCCCCCGCCGCGCCGCCGGATCCGCCATCGCCGCCGCGATCGGCCGCAACCCGCCCACCACCCGCTGGACCGCCGCCTCGCTCAGCACGCCCCGGGTCTTGCCCTCGAGGGCCTGGAGCAGCGCGAGGTGGTGCACCGCCCGATCGTCGACCCCGAGCGCGTGGGTCAGCTCGTGCGAATACGCCGTGCAGCCGAGGAACCGCAGCAGCGCGACGTGGAACACCGCCCGCAGGTCGACCGGCGCACCGAGCGTGGCCGCGATCTCGAGCGAGAACAAGCACGTCCGGAGCGCCGACTCCATCGGGACGTCCCGCGCGAGGTCGGTCCCGAGCGACAGCCCCATCAGCAGCCGTCCGACCGGCAGCGCGGGGATCGCCGGCGTCACGGGCGGTACGCCTCGTGCTCGCGCCGCCGGGCCGAGGTGGCCTCCTCGGCGGACTGCGCCACCACGAGCTCGTACATCACCGCGGACTTCCCCTCGCGCGGGCGCAGGATCCGCCCGAGCCGCTGGACGTGCTCGCGGACGGTCGACGAGCCGGACAGCACGATCGCGACCTCGGCCTCGGGCAGGTCGACCCCTTCGTTGAGCACCCGGCTCGTGACCAGCACCGGCAGGGTGTTGGCGCCGAACGCGTCGAGGAACCGGCGGCGCTCCTTCGGATCGGTCCGGTGGGTCACCGCGGGGACCAGGAACGTGCGGCTCACCTCGTACGCGGTCGCGTTGTCGGCGGTGAACACGAGGCACCGGGCGCCGCGGTGCTCGGCCAGCAGCTCCGCCAGGACCTCGAGCTTTCGTGGCGTGCGGTGGAGGATCCGACGGCTCTCGCGGTACGCGGCGAACGCCCGGCGACCGGCCTCGGACCGCCCGCAAGCCCGCAGGAACTGCTGGAACCCGCTGCGCCCGCGTCCGATGTCGTTGTCGGCCCGGAACGCGCGGACGGTGGCGGTGGCCTCGTCGTACGCCGCCCGCTCGTCGGGCGACAGCACCACGTCGATCACCTCGGTCCGGTACGGCGCGAGGAACTCCCCGGCGAGGTCGCGGACGGCGCGCTCGTACACCACCGGGCCGACGAGCTCGTCCAGCACGGCCTCGCCGAGGGTGGCGGTCAGCCCGAGCCGGAACGGGGCGATCGACGACCGCGCGGCGTACGCGTATTGCGGTCCCGGCAGGTGGTGGGCCTCGTCGAAGATCACCAGCCCGAACCGGCCGCCGAACCGCTCGGCGTACAGGTGGGCGCTGTCGTAGGTCGACACGGTCAGCGCCTCGAGCTCGCGCAGGCCGCCGCCGAGCACCCCGATCGGGTCGCCGAACGCGCGGCGGAGCACGTCGTACCACTGCGACACGAGATCCAGGGTCGGCGCGACGACCAGCGCGGTCCGGTCGGCGTCGGCGATGCACAGCTCGGCGACCAGCGTCTTGCCCGCCCCGGTCGGGAGCACCACCACCCCTCGCCGCCCGTTCGCCCGCCACGCCGCCACCGCGTCGAGCTGGTACGGCCGCGGCGCGCGCGACAGCAGGTGGGGCCGGGCGAGCGGGGTGTACGACCGCGCCTGGTCGTCGTACGGGGCGCCGCGCCGGTGGAGGACCGCGACCGCGGCCCGGTACGCCATCGCCGGGGCCCGCCACAGCTTGACCCGGTCGTCGTACACGAAGCCCGGGGGCACCTCGGCGTCGGGCAGCCCCTCGAGCAACAGCGTTCCGCGATCGAACCGGAGGACCGGCTGCATCGCCCCGACGTAGCGCGTCGCGGCGCCGGGAGGTACCCTCGGCTGGGGCTCAGGAGGATCGATGCTCGTTCCGTGTTCCGGCTGTGGCTCGCACGTGTTTGCCGAAACGGCCTGTCCGGCGTGCGGCGCCCCGGCGCCCAGGTCCGGGACGGGATCCGGGACGGTGTCCGTCGCGGCGGTGATGCTCGGCCTGGCCCTGCTCGATGGGTGCGTCGGCGCCGCGAGCGACAAGGCCACGACCGGCGAGACGGGCACCCCGACCACGATCACCGAACCGGACTACGGTGTCACCTACACCGACTACCTCGACTACAGCGACGCCGACACCGACACCGACGCGGACTCCGACACCGACACGGACACCGACGCCGACTCCGACAGCGGCGTCGATACTGGGGTCACCGGCGGGACCGGGACCACCACCACCACCACCACCGGCGGCAGCGGGACCACCCCAGAGCCGCTGTACGGCGTGACCACCACCGCGACGGTCCGGGGTCCGGTCGGCGCGCCCCCGCGGACCGCGCGTTGACGTTGCCGGTGGGCCGGATCGCCGGGTAGGCTGCGATCGACGCGACGGTCCCGGGGCACGGGTGGCGCCGTCCGTCCGGAACCCCGATGATCCCCTGTCCGTCCTGCAATTGCCACGTCCGCACCGCTGATCGAACCTGCCCGCACTGTCAACAGGCGATCGGCTCCGGTGGGATCGGCGCGGTCCGGTCGACCGCGGCGTCTGCGCTGCTCGGCCTCGCGGTCGCGTGCATCGGGGAGCCCAAGATCGAGCCGCTGTACGGGGTCACCGTCACCGACACCGTGAGCGACACCGACACCGACACCGACGCCGACAGCGACACCGATTCGGACACCGACACCGACGCGGACACCGACGCGGACACCGACACCGACGCCGACAGCGACCCGTCCGGGGACACCGGCCCGACCACCGGCGTCGACTACGGGATCCCCCCGACCGGCGGCAGCGGCACGACCTCCGGCCGGCGCTGATGGCGTTCAAGCGGCCCGTCCGGGCGGTGACCCCCGCGGACGAGGGCAAGCCGATCTACGCGGTGTGGGAGACCACGCTCCAGTGTGACCACGCGTGCGCCCACTGCGGTTCGCGGGCCGCCCGGGCGCGTCCGGACGAGTTGACCACCGCGGAGATGCTCACGGTCGCGGCGGATCTGGTCGCGATGGGCACCCGCGAGGTGACGCTGATCGGCGGCGAGGCCTACCTCCGGGAGGACTGCCCCGAGCTGGTCGCGTTCCTGCACCAGCGCGGGGTGCGGGTGTCGATGCAGACTGGCGGCCGCGGGTTGACCCGGGCCCGGTGCGACGCGCTCGCTGCGGCCGGGCTCGCCGCGATCGGGGTGTCGGTCGACGGGCCGGCGGAGGTCCACGACACGCTGCGCGCGAGCCGCGGCAGCCACGCGAAGGCGCTCGAGGCGCTCGGGCACGCCCGCGACGCCGGGATGGCGACCAGCTCGAACATGCAGGTCAACCGGCTGTCGTTCCGGTTCCTGCGCGAGACCTACGAGACGATGCAGTCGCTCGGGGTGCGCGCCTGGCGGTGTCAGGTCACCGTCCCGATGGGGCGGGCCGCGGACCGGCCGGAGTGGCTGCTCGAGCCGTGGCGGGTGATCGAGGTGATCGACACGCTCGCGGCGCTCCAGCGCGACGCGGCCGAGCGCGCCCGGGCCGCCGGGTTGCCGCCCGAGCAGATGATGAACGTCGCGATGGGGAACAACCTCGGGTACTACGGCCCGCACGAGGAGCTGCTCCGGAGCTTGCCGGGTGGGAACAGCACGCACTGGTCGGGCTGCGCGGCGGGTCGGTTCACGATCGGGATCGAGAGCGACGGCAACGTCAAGGCTTGCCCGAGCCTGCCGACCGCGCCGTACGTCGGGGGCAACGTCCGGGATCTGCCGCTCGACCAGATCTGGCGGACCGAGGCGCTCGGGTTCGCCCGGAACCGGACGGTCGACGAGCTGTGGGGGTTCTGCAAGACCTGCTACTACGCCGAGACCTGCAAGGCGGGCTGCTCGTGGTCGAGCCACGTCACGCTCGGTCGCCGCGGCAACATGCCGTGGTGCTACCACCGGGCGGCGACCCTGAAGCGGAGCGGGCTGCGCGAGCGGCTGGTCAAGGTGGTCGACGCGCCGGGGACCCCGTACGACTTCGGGCGGTTGGAGCTGGTGCTCGAGCCGTGGGACGACCCGACCCCGGTCTGAGGGTCACCCCGCCCGATCCCGCGGACCTCGAGGTGGTGCAACCGCGCCCACACCGCCAGCCGCTGCCGACGGATCGTCGCGGCGAACCCGATCGCGGCGGGCAGCAACCCGAAGAGCACCGGCGGGGTGCCCCACCACCCAGAGGAGCAGCTGCATCGACGGCCATAGCCCGAGCCCGAGCACCACCGCGGCCCTCGGCCGGTCCCGCAGGATCCAGGCCGCGATCCGTCCTCCGAGGTCCACCGGGACCTCGATCCCCACTGCGTCGTGGCGCTCGGTGCTCGTCATCGGGCCTCCTCCGCCCGGCGGCGGGCAGCGGCGAGCGCGCGGGGTACGTCGCGCGGGGACCCGCGGTCGCGGTCATCTTGCGACTTGGTCAATACCCGGTCCACCCGGTACCGTTCGGCCGGGGCGCACGGGAACGACACCGAGATGAACTCGGTCGTGGTCACGATCTCGATCCGGCCGGCCGCCCGCTCGACCCACACCAGCTCGGCGAGCGGCACCCGGACGGTCTTGCCGAGCCCGCGGACCTCGAGGTGGTGGACGGTCAGCGCGACCGACAGCGGCACCCGGAGCCGGTTCGGGACCGTGCCCACCGCCGCGAGCGCGAGCGTGCCGACGACGAACACCACCGCGAGGTGGTAGGTCGCGAGGACCGCCAGCCCGAAGGCCACCACCCCGGCGACCGCGAACGCGAACGGGTGGTCCACGAGCTGCTGATCGACCCACACCTTCGGGTCGCCGACCGTCGTGACGGTGACGCCGTCGATCGTCACCGCGTCCCGGTCGGTCACCTCGACTCCCGGCCGCCGCCCCGACCCGGCGCCGCGTCCAGGCCCCGTCCGAGGCTCCGCGGGACGTCGTCGGGCGAGCCGCTGGCCCCGGCCCGGCGCACCGCCTCGATCAGCGCGGCGTCGACCTCGGGGTACGCGAACGGCGCGACCGGGAACCACACCGCGCGCGCCCCTCCGCGGGTCTCGAGCCGGATCCGGTCGGGGTCGCGGGTGGCGCCCGTGAGCTCGGCGTACGGGATCCGCACCAGGCGCAGCGGGCCGCGGAGGACGAGCGCGTGGAGCCCGAGCACCAGGTCGACGTCGCCCATCCGGATCAGGCCGATCACCGACCGGAGCTGCCACCCGGCGAGCACGGCCGCCGCCGCTGCCACCAGCGCGGGGACGAACCAGGTCGCCGCGACCGGGAGGAGCACCGCGCCGATCACGGCGACCGCGGCCGCCGGGCGCACGATGCGATCGATCCCGGCCCGATCCCACCACCCCGCGAGGTCGATCGGGGCGGAGATCCGAATCCCGTCGCGCGGATCGAGCGGATCGAGGCGGACGGAGCGCCGCTCCGCCGACCGGCTGGGGATGTGGGGCCCGACCGCCACGCGCGCCCTCCGTCACCGGTACGTCGCGATCGCCCGGAACGTTGCGTCCCGACCGTTCGCACGGACCGTTCGAGCATATCACGTCGCCGTGCCTGCGCGGATCTCCGGCGCGTCGTCGGGCCGGACCGGTGGGGTACGATGGGCCCGGGGTCCCCGAAATGGTGCCGGTGTGGTGGATCGCGGCCGCGCTCGCCGCGCCTGGCACTGGCGACCTCGGCGCACCCGCCACGCCGCTCGGGCCCGGCGCGCCCGACGTCCTGGACCGGTGGACCGCCGACCACCGAGCCCCGGACGCGTTCCCCGCCCCGGTCGCGGCGTACACCCCGGTCGGGATCGCACTCGCCGCCCTGGCCGACCACGCGCGCCGGGCGCCGGACCGGGTCGCGGTCGAGGCGATCGGGACCACGGTGCTCGGCGAGCCGATCTGGGCGTTCCACATCGCGGATCCGACGGTCCCGGTCGTGCGGACGGTGCTCGTGTTCGCCGGGATCCACGCGCTGGAGTGGATCTCCACCGAGACCGCGGTCCAGCTCGCCCACGACCTGATCACCGCCCCGCCGCCGGGGGTGCGGGTCACGGTGATCCCGGTCCTGAACGTCGACGGGCGCCTCCGCTCCGAGCGGGACGTGGCCGCCGGCGACAATGTGTACCGTCGCGGCAACGCGGGGCGGCCGCCGGTCGACCTGAACCGCGACTTCGCGGTGAACCACGAGGCGACGAGCGTCTGGCGGCACGTGCTGCCCGGGTACCACGCGAGCTCGCCCGCGCCGCTGTCCCAGCCGGAGACCCGCGCCCTCGACGCGCTCGCTGCCCGGGAGCGGTACGACCGGGCGGCGTCCCTCCACGCGTTCGGCGGGTACCTGTACACCCCGTGGACGGGCCGGTGGCGCCGTCCGGAGGCCTGGCCCGCGTTCGTGGCGATCGGGCGGTCGATGGAGGCCGCGCAGGGCCCGCACGCGTACCGGACCCGCCAGCTGTCGCGGTGGGGGTTCTTCTTCCGGGCGAACGGCTCGGAGATCGATCACCTGTATGGCCGATACGGCACACTCGGGTACCTGATCGAGTTGACGCGGAGCGGGTTCGACCTGGCCCACCCCGCCGACTCGCTCCGCCGCTACGTCCGGTGGTACGATCCGGAAGAGCCACGCCCGCACGTCGAGCGCGGCGTGGCAGCGCTCCAAGCCCTGATCCGCGCGGATGACGACCGATGACCCGGGGGTCGATCGTCGGCAGAGCGTCCGTTAGGGGCGCCGGGAGGTGCCATTGCGCGTGTTCCGCCTCGGAGATCGGGTGGTGGACACCACCGCCGCCCGGGTGACACGCCAGGGGTCTGCCAGCGCCCTGACGGCGATCGAAGCCCGCTTGCTCGCGTACCTCGCCCAGCGCAACGGGCGGGTCGTGCCACGGGACGAGCTGCTGGTCGAGGTCTGGGGCTATCGGGCCGGGGTCCGGACCCGGACGATCGACAACACCAGCAGCCGCCTCCGCAAGAAGATCGAGGACGATCCGAACACCCCGCGGTACCTGGTCTCGCTGTACGGCCAGGGGCTCCGGCTCGACGGGGCGGAGTCCGCCGAGCGATCGGTGGGACACGCGCTGACCCGGTTCGTCGGGCGGGGGCCGGTCCTCGCGTCGGTCGAGGCGGCGTTCCACGAGGGTCGCCGGCTGGTGACGCTGTGGGGTCCGGGCGGCGCGGGCAAGACGCGCGTGATGAACGAGGTCGTCCCGCGGCTCGGGTTCGACGCTGCGGTCGTCGACTGCGGCGCGATCCACCAGAACCCGGACCCGGTCGTCGCCGCGGCCCTCGGCCTCGGACCGTCGCAGCGGCTGTCGCTCGACCGGTTCGGCCGGATCCTGCTGGTCCTCGACGAGTGCGAGCAGGCGCTGGACGCGGTCCGCGGCCGGATCGAGCGATGGCTCGCCGACGCCCCCGCGCTGCGGATCCTCGCGACGAGCCGGATCGCGCTCGATCTGCCCGGTGAGCGGCGGATCGCGGTCGGTCCGCTCGACGAGGACGAGGCCCGGGAGCTGTTCCTCGACCGGGCGCGCGGCCACGACCCGCGATTCGACGCGCCCCCGGACGACCTCACGCCGGTGGTCGCGACCGTCGACCGGCTCCCTCTCGCGATCGAGCTGATGGCGGCCCGGGTCCACCTGCTCGGGCTCGGACGGGTCCGCGAGACCCTCGACCCGTCGCTCGCGGCGGTCGTCGAGCGGTCGTTCGGGCTGCTCGCGGCGGACGATCTGCGGATCCTCCGGTGCGCCGCGTGGTTCGAGGCGCCGTTCGACCTGCGGGACCTCGAGCAGGTGGCGGACCTCGACCCCGCGAGCGCGCTCCGGGGCGTGGAGTCGCTCGTCGCGCAGTCGCTGCTCCGGGTCCACGACGAGGGCGGCGAGCGTCGGTTCGCCCCGTATGCGGTGGTCCGGGACCGCGCGCGCCGGGTGCCCGCGCCCGATCGCGACGAGGTCTCGCTCCGGTACGTCCGGTGGTTCGCGAGGCTGGGCGAGCTCGCGACGGTGTTCGCCTGCCGGTCCGACGCCTCGCTCCAGGCGCGGTTCCAGCGGTCCCAACCGGATCTGCGACGCGCGCTGGCGCTCGCGCTCGAGCTCCCCCTGGCCGACGGACCCGAGCTCGCGGCGGCGTGCGGGCTGGCGGTCGTGTCGTGGGCGCTGGAGCAGGGACCCGCCGAGGAGGCCGACGAGATCTTCGACCGGCTGGCGGAGGTCCCGGTCGGCGCCGCGGCGCGGGCGGCGCTCGGGGTGCAGGACGTGCGGCGGTGGTACGCGGTCGGCCAGCTCGACCGGGCGGTGGAGGCGGTCCGGGCCACGTCCGCGCTCGCGACCGACCCGGACACCCTCGTGTGGCTGCAGGTCCTGGCGGCCGAGCTCGCGCGGCAGGTCGGCGACGAGCCCGGGGTGGGTCGGGCCCTGGTGGAGGCCTCGCGGGCGGCGCCCCGGGCGCGGTACACCGAGGCGCTGTGGCGGTACGCGCTGGCCGAGGGCGAGCCGGACCCGGGGGCGAAGGAGGCCGGGTACCGGCTGGCGGCCGAGGTGGCGCGGCGGACGCGGGATCACCGCACCGAGGCGCTGATCCACGTAGGCCTGGCCCGGTGCGCGGTCGCGCGCGAAGACTGGGCGGCGGGTCGGCGGGCGTTCCTGCGGGGCGCCCGGGTCAACGAGCAGATCGGCCTGCAGTCGATGTCGCTGCTGCTCCTGTGGGGCCACACGGAGCTGATGTACGGCGATCTGGACGAAGCCGAGCGCCTCCTCGGCGACGCGATCGCGGCCTGCACCGCGCGCGGGCGGTCGTACGAGGCGTCGCTGTCGCGGATCGGGCTCGGGTGCGTGTGGTGCCTGCGCGGGTGGTACGACGACGCGATCGCGCTGGTCGAGCCGATCGCCGACGGCACCGCCCAGTACCGCGCGGGTGGGGCGACGGTCGTGCTGGCCGAGGTC